>DASRDP010000091.1 GCA_035652535.1 Chloroflexota bacterium | reverse complement strand
ACTTCAGCGTCGAATCGCTGGCCAAGCTGTCCGCCCTCTCGGAGGGCGGCGCGGAGCCGCCAGCGCTGGCGGCTCCGCGGTAGGGCACGCGATCGACAAGAACCACGTCAGGCGAATTTACACACTTGACGGGACGCAAGTCGCGGGCCAGCGCGGCCTGATTTGCAAACATGCGCCCCTTAACGGAATGCTGAAAGGGAGCGCCGTCGCAAACCTCTTCGTTTCGTTGCTGGGCGGTTGCACACCCTCGATCCGTTGAACGGAAAGCGAAGGTCGAGGAGTACGCGCGGTCAATGGGCTTCCGTCAGTCCTCCTCAAGATCCATCACCTCTCGACCGGCCGCGGCGACCAGCCGCAGCTGGCTGCCGGTCACGTGCGCGAGGGGACCTGCACCAGCCGCCTGTTGTCGATTGCCCGGAGCTGATCGATGAGCAAGTCGGAATGCTGCCGAATCCGTCCGGTGCGAGGTACATGCACACGAAACGGTTCGGCGTCCGAAACGACATTGGTGGTGAGCCGGACGACGATGGTAGATGGATGGCCGGCGCACAACAGCGCCTGGGCCTACAAAATCAGCACCGGCCGCCTCTAGCCGGGCTTCGTGCCCCGCTTCGGGTCCGAGGCCCGGGAGCCCTGCGTCGCTGCTTTTGGGCATCCAGCTCTCGCTCGATGGCCTCGAACTCCGCGTTCACCCGCATGCTCTCGGCACGCACGCGTTTCGAACCGTCCGCCATCCGCTCGGCTCGTCGCCGCGCCCGCGGATCACGGTTCATCCGCTCGATGGCGCGGCGAATGTACTCCGCACGAGAGAGCCAGAGCGCCCGAGCGCACTCGCCGCTTGCCGCGGCCAGGGCATCGGGAGCTTCAGTGAGATGGCGGCCACGATGGGCTCCTTGGATATCAAGAGGTAGTGGCAGAACTTCGCAGCAGGCGCAGACACGTTGCGCGCCGGGAGCAGCGCTCGGTCGTGGCGTTGGCGGCCGGGCGCCGTGTCCGCAGAGAGCCACGGGAACTCAAAATCACGCTCCCCCGGGCAAAAACACCTGATACGTCGAAGCGCCGACCTGGACCACGTCCGCCTGATAGTACGAGTGGCCGATCGCTTCCAGTACCGGCGCCGGGTACAGCTGCGCGTTCAGCACGATCACGGCGAAGCGATGGGCGCGCACGTCGCCGACGAGCGCCGCCGGGTCCCACAGCCCAGATGCGTACAGGTTGCGCAGGTGCGTGGCATTACCGACGATCGGCTTGCCGGCCGCCAGCGCCAGACTCGGCGCCTCGGAGAGGACCGGGCCGTCGCTACGACGCATCAGTTCCGCGATCCCCACCAGCGCTGCTCGCTCTTCCTGGGACGGGATCCGCCCGAGAAAGTCGGCCTGGCGCCCCAGGTCCCGCAGCGGCGCCACCACGTGCGTGAGCGGTCCGTGGGCGAAGAGCAGCATTTGGAGCAACAGCCCCGCGCCCAGGGCGCAGAGTCCGCCGGCCGGGGCTCGCCGCGCGGGCGGCACGGCTGGCGGCCTGCCGCCGGTGGACAGGGCGGATGCGGAGCGATCCGCCTCCCCGGTCGCCCACGCGCCGCCATCAGAGGTCGCGGGGCGGAGCGCGCGGGCGATCCGCGCCCCGGCCAGGACCGAGGACACCGCGATGAGCCCGAGGAGGTACGACTCGCCGGCGCCCCACTTCCCGACGCCCAGCCCCACGAGTGCGGCGAGCGGGAAGGCGATGACCCACGGTGACCAGGCGCGCCGGCGCAAACCCGCGTATGCCTCGGAGCCGGCGAGCACGAGCAGCGGGGCGTGAATCGCGGCGAAGTTGAGGGCGTACTTCCCCAGCTCGCCCAGCTCGAAGGCGTTGATGTTCCCCTCGACTCCGTTGAGCCAGAAGGCGCCGCTCGTCGCGCCGTTCAGCGCGGCGAGGATCCCTCCCCCAAGGAGCAGCAGGAGCGCGAGCGCGCCGATCCCGCGCCAGGGCCGCAGGGCGATGGCGAACAGGACACACGCGGCCGCGGCGTCGATGGCCGTCGGCTTGGTGAAGAGCGACGCGAGCAGCGCCAGCACGCACAGCCCCATCCTCCCCATCGTTGGGACCTCGGCCAGCAGGAGCGCGATCAGGGCGAAGAGGAGCGCGAGGCTGTTCACGCGCGCGAGCGGCGTCGTGTGGAACACGTAGGGCGAGGCGAGGAAGAGGCCAGCGGCGAGGGCGCCGGCCAACGCCCCCTCCCCGACCCTCCCCCGTTCAGGGGGAGGCAACGCCGCCTCCTCGACCCTTCCCCGTTCAGGGGGAGGCAATGCCTCCTCCCCAACCCTCCCCCGGGACGGGGGCGGCGGAACGCGCGCCGCGCGGCGCGCCGCAGCCACCCCCACGACCAGCGCGCACGCGAGCCCCGCGACCGCGGACACGACGCGGCCGGCCGCCAGCGTCGGGCCGGTGACCGTGGTCACCGCCGCGGCAAGCATGCTCCAGACCGGGGGATAGTTGGATGAAAAATAGGGGAACACCTCATTGTCGCTATACGGAAGCTGCCCCTGGCGAAGCAGCCAGGCGCTCCACACGTCGTAGCCCTCGCCTTGGTCCAGCTCGTACGGATAGGCGATGAGCTGTTCCGCGAACACCCCATAGATCAGCGCATACAGCGCCAGAACCGCCAGCGTCGGCCACAGGACCCAACGCGCCCGCGAAGCCGCGATGCGGCGCGCCGAGGCGTCAAGGCGGCGCGGTGCGAAGGTCGGCGACGGCGCGCGACCGCCTCCCATCACCCGCCCGCGTCCCGCTGCCATCGAGCGCTCGGGCGGCTTCTGGTACTATCGCGATTGGGTCCGCAGTCTCGTCGAGGAGGCATCCATGCCTGCCCAGTTCGGCTCCGACATTATCGTGGACATGATGCAGCGATTCGGCATCCCGTACGCGTCCCTGAACCCAGGATCGAGCTATCGCGGCCTCCACGACTCCATCGTGAACTACGGCAAGAACAATCCCGCCATCATTACCTGCCCGCACGAGGAGCTGGCCGTTCAGATCGCCCACGGCTATGGCCGCGCGACCGGCCGCCCCATGGTCGCCATTCTCCACGACGTCGTCGGGCTCCTCCACGGCGCGATGGCGGTCTACTACGCCCACCTCGATCGGGCTCCGGTCATTATCATGGGCGGCACCGGGCCGATGGACACCACGCGCAGGCGGCCGCACATCGATTGGACGCACACGGCGCTGGTCCAGGGCAACGCCGTCCGGGACTACGTTCGCTGGGATGACCAGCCCTACACGGTGGATGCCGTGCCCGATTCCTTCGCCCGGGGCTACCGGATCGCCCTGACCCACCCGCAGGGCCCCGTGTACCTGTGCTACGACGCCGCGCTCCAGGAGGACCCCCTCGACCACGAGGTGGAGCTGGTGGACCCGAAGCGCTCGCAGCCGCCCGCGCCCATCATGGGCGATCCCTCGGCGCTGGCGCAGGCGGCGGATATGCTGGTGAAGGCCGAGATGCCCGTCATCCTCACCGAGTACACGGGGCGCACCCAGACCGGCTACGCCGCGCTGGTGGAGCTGGCCGAGGCGCTTGGGGCGGGCGTGGTCGACTGGCACGGCCGCCAGAACTTCCCGAACGTGCACCCCCTCAGCCTCTGGGGCAGCGACGTGCTTCGCCGCGCGGACGTGGTGCTCGCCCTCGACGTCTCCGATCTCCATGGCCCGCTCACCGAGCTGAATCGGGTCACCCGGCGCACGGTGCCCATCACCCCGGCCGGCTGCAAGATCATCGACATCGGCTTTCGCGATATGCGGGCCAACGGCTGGAGTCAGGAGTTCCAGAAGTTCACCGAGGTCGACCTCTTCATCCACGGGGACACCGCCACGACGCTGCCGGCCCTCACGCGCCTCGTGAAGGAGCGGGTCGATGGCGGCGCCGCCGGTCGCATTTCCGCGCGAACGACAGAGCTGGGGAAGCTCCACGATGAGACCCGCGCCCGCTGGGCGACCGAGGCCAAGCGCGACTGGGACGCCTCGCCGGTCAGCCTGCCGCGCCTCTCGATGGAGGTGCGCGACGCGCTCCAGAGCGAGGATTGGCTCATTTGCATGAACCCTCTTCGCGACACGCTGCACATGTACTGGGACCTGGACCGCTGGGGCCGCCACACGGGCGACGACCTGGGCACGGCGACCCAGATCGGCATGAACCTGGGCATCGCCCTCGCCAATCGTGGCTCGGGCAAGCTGGTGGCCGCGATCCAGACCGACGGCGACCTCATGTTCGACGTCGGCGCCCTCTGGATCGCCGTGCACGACAAGATTCCGATCCTCCTGGTCATGTTCAACAACCGGGCCTACTACAACGACTGGGAGCACCAGATCCGCATGGCCGAGGTCCGCGAGCGCGACGTCCGCATGGCGTACCTGGGCCAGGAGATCGACAAGCCGGCGCCCGATTTCGCCGCCATCGCCAAGGGCTTCGGCTGGTACGCCGAGGGCCCCATCGACCAGCCCAGGGACGTCGGCGCGGCCGTGCGCCGGGGCATCGAGCGGGTAAAGGCCGGCCGGCCGGCCCTCATCGATGTCGTGACCCAGTACCGATAGATCGATTTGCGCGCGGTGCAGTTCCACCCCCTGGTCCAGAGCTGGTTCGCCGAGCGCTTCGGCGCCCCCACCGAGCCCCAGGCCCACGGCTGGGCCGCGATCGCGGCCGGCCGCCACACCCTGATCGCCGCGCCGACCGGGTCGGGGAAGACCCTCGCCGCGTTCCTCTGGTCCATCAATCGCCTCGTCGAGCGCGCGGTCGCGGGCAATCTGGCTGATCGCACCCAGGTCGTCTACGTCTCGCCGCTGAAGGCGCTCGGCAACGACATCGAGAAGAACCTGCGCGATCCCCTCGAGGGCGTTCGACGCGCGGCGACCGAAAGCGGGATCGCTCTGCCCGAGATTCGCGTCGCGGTGCGCAGCGGCGACACGCCGGCCGTCGATCGATCGCGGATGCTTCGCAGGCCGCCCCACATCCTGATCACCACGCCGGAGACCTTCTTCATCCTCCTCACCGCCGAAGGGAGTCGAACATTTCTCGCGGACGCGAAGACCGTCATCGTGGACGAGATCCACGCCGTGGCCGGTGACAAGCGCGGGTCGCACCTGGCGATATCCCTCGAGCGCTTGGACGCGCTGGTGGGCGCGCCGGTCCAGCGCATCGGGCTCAGCGCTACCCAGCGCCCCATCGAGGAGGTCGCCGCGCTCCTGGTCGGCGCGCCCCGCCCGGGAGAGCCGCGCGACGACGTTCGCCAGCGGTGCGCCATCGTGGACGTCGGCCACCGGCGCCCCATGCGGCTCTCCGTGGCCGTCCCCGATCAGGAGCTGGGTCCCATCGCGAGTCACGAGCTGTGGGCCGAGACCTACGACCGCATCGCGCGGGAGGTCCAGGAGCACCGCGCCACCCTCGTATTCGTGAACACGCGGCGGCAGGTCGAGCGGGTCGCCCACGCCCTGGGTCAGCGCCTCGGCGACGAGCGGGTCGCCGCCCACCACGGGAGTCTCTCGCGGGAGACCCGCCTCAAGGCGGAGCAGGCGCTCAAGACGGGCGCGGTCCCGGTCATGGTCGCCACCGCGTCCCTCGAGCTGGGGATCGACATCGGATACGTGGACCTCGTGTGCCACATCGGCGCCCCGCGGCTCTTCGCCACGCTGCTCCAGCGCGTCGGTCGCTCCGGCCACTGGCTGGGCGCGATCCCGCACGGGATTCTGTATCCGATGACCCGCGACGATCTCCTCCAGAGCGCGGCTGCGATCCGGGGCGTGCGCGCGGGCGAGCTCGACCGGCTGTCGATTCCGGAGAACGCGCTGGACATCCTGGCCCAGCAGATGGTGGCCATCGCCGCCAGTGGACCGATCGGGGAGGACGATCTCTTCGACCTCGTCAGGCGCGCACATCCTTATCGGAACCTGCCCCGGCGCGACTTCGACGCAGTGCTGGAGATGTTGAGCGAGGGGATCGCGACGGAGCGCGGCCGCCGCTCCGCGCACCTGCACCTCGATCGCGTGCACCGCGTGATCCGTCCTCGGCGCGGCGCGCGCCTCGCAGCCATCACCTCCGGCGGCGCGATCCCGGACGTGGCCGACTACGACGTGATCGAGGACCCGGCGGGCATCTTCGTCGGCAAGGTGCACGAGGACTTCGCGGTCGAGAGCCTCGCGGGGGACATCTTCTTGCTCGGAAACCACTCGTGGCGCATTCGGCGCGTCGAGGCGGGCCGCGTCCGGGTGGAGGACGCCCAGGGCGCGCCACCGACCATCCCGTTCTGGTTTGGCGAGGCCCCGGCGCGCTCCCTCGAGATGTCCGCGTCGGTGTCGGCGCTCCGCGAGGAGGTCGCGCGGCGACTCCCCGATCGCAAGGGGGCCGTCGATTGGGTCGTCGAGGAGACGGACCTCGATCCTGCCGGCGCCGAGCAGATCGTGGACTATGTCGACGAGACCGTGCGCATGCTGGGCGCGGTCCCGAGCCAGCGAACGATCGTCGCGGAGCGATTCTTCGACGAGGCTGGCGGGATGCAGCTCGTCGTGCACGCTCCCTTCGGCGGGCGCATCAACCGCGCCTGGGGCCTTGCGCTCCGCAAGCGCTTCTGCGTGACCTTCGATTTCGAGCTGCAGGCCGCGGCGACCGATGACGGCATCGTCATCTCGCTGGGCGAGCGGCACTCGTTCCCCCTCGCGAGCGTGTTCGGTATGGTTCGGACCGCCACCCTGGAACAGGACCTGATCCAGGCCACGCTGAAGTCGCCCATGTTCACGAACCGTTGGCGCTGGAACGCCGGCCGGTCGCTGGCGCTGCTTCGGCACCAGGGCGGCCGCCGCGTGCCGATGAACATCCAGCGCATGCGGGCGGAGGACCTGCTCGCGGCCGTCTTCCCGGCGCAGGTCGCCTGCCAGGACAATATGCCCGCGGGCCCCATCACTCCACCCGATCACCCCCTCGTGAACGAGACGATCGACAACTGCCTCCACGAGGCGATGGACATCGATGGGCTGCGCGACGTGCTGGACGCGATCCAGCGGGGCGAGATCGAGGCTCGCGCCGTGGAAACGCCCGCGCCTTCGCCCATGTCCCACGAGATCCTGAACGCGAACCCCTACGCGTTTCTCGATGACGCCCCGCTGGAGGAGCGACGCGCGCGCGCCGTCTCGCTTCGGCGCGTGGACCCTGACCTGGCGAGCGGCATCGGCGCATTGGATCCGGAGGCGATCGCGACGGTGCGGGCGCAGGCGTGGCCGGACGTGCGCGACGCCGATGACCTCCACGATGCGCTCCTCAACCTGGGCATCCTTCCGGTGCGGGAGATCGGCGACTGGGACCCTTGGGCCCGGGCCCTCATCGCCGATCGGCGCGCCACGGTGGCCGCGCGCCCGGGCGCGCCCGCTGTTCCCTCCCCCCTGGCGGGGGACGGCGAGGGAGGCGGGGAACGCTGGCTCGTCGCCGCCGAGCGCCTATCCGTCGCAACCTCGGCCCTCGGCCCGCTCTCCCTCCAGCCCGTCATCGAAGAGCCCGCCGGCGCCCCCCAGCCCGACGAGGACGCCGCCGCCCGCCAGGTGGTGCAGGGCTGGCTGGAGGTGCTTGGACCGACGAGCGCCTCAGCTCTGGCGGAGCGAACCGGCCTCCGGCTCGGTCTCATCGAGATGGCGCTCGCGGCGCTCGAGGGGAGTGGCATGGTCCTCCGCGGCCAGTTCACCGCAAACGGCGTGGCCGGAGAGACCGAGTGGTGCGAGCGGCGGCTCCTGGCGCGGATCCATCGCCTCACCCTCGGCCGCCTGCGGCAGGAGATCCAGCCCGTCACCGTCGCCGAGTTCATCCGATTCCTCTTGCAGTGGCAGCACGTCGCCACCGGGACGCAGGTCCACGGGCGCGAGGGGCTCGCGGCCGTGGTCGGCCAGCTCCAGGGACTCGAGCTGCCGGCGCCGTCGTGGGAACAGGACGTGCTGCCCGCTCGCGTCTCCAGCTACGACCCCGCCGACCTGGAGCAGCTCTGCCTCGCCGGCGTCGTCGCGTGGGGCCGGCTCTCGAGTCGGCCGGGACCGACGCTCGATGAAGAGGGCGGCGCGAACGGCGCGCGGCGACGGAAATCGGCGCCGGGGCGGCAGGCGCCGGTCGCGTTCCTGCTGCGCGACGACCTTCCGTTTCTCCTCGCCGGGACTTCGTCCCGGGATGAGGCGATCCAGCACGTCTCTCCGGCGGCGCAGGATGTTGCGCGCTATCTGATGCGCCGTGGCGCCTCATTCCTCGGCGACGTGGCGCGCGGCACCGGCCGTCTTCCCTCCGTGGTGGAAGAGGCGCTGTGGGAGCTCGTCGCCAGCGGGCTTGCGACGGGCGACGGGGTGGCAGGACTGCGTGCGCTCCTGCTGCCCGAAACGAAGCGGCGTGCGCCAGCGCGGCACCTGCGCGCGCTTCGCGGCGGGCGCGCGCCGAGCCGCGCGATGCCCGTCGGTCGATGGTCTCTCTGGGGCGACGAGGGCGAGCCGCCCAACGATGGGGAGCGCGCGGAGTGGTTCGCGCGCCAGCTCCTTCGCCGCTGGGGTGTCGTGTTTCGCGATCTTCTGGCCCGGGAAACGCAGGCCCCGCCGTGGCGCGTTCTTCTGGGGATCTTCCGCCGACTCGAGGCCCGAGGGGAGATTCGCGGCGGGAGGTTCGTCGCGGGCTTCGTCGGCGAGCAGTTCGC
>DASRDP010000090.1 GCA_035652535.1 Chloroflexota bacterium | reverse complement strand
TACGATGATAACGCGCTCGACGGAGTCGTTGCGTCTCAGGAACGACGCGATCTCGGCGAGCGCTATCCGGGACGCCCGCTCGATTGGAAATCCGTATGCACCAGTGCTGATTGACGGAAAGGCCACGGTGCGGACCCCGTTTTGCTCGACCAGCGCGAAGCAGCTCCGATAGCAGCGGGCAAGCGTCTCATCCTCGCCGTGGGAGCCTCCGTGCCACACCGGACCGACGGTGTGAATAACCCACTTCGCGGGAAGGTTGTAGCCGCCGGTGATCTTCGCTTCGCCCGCCGCGCAGCCGTTCAACGTTCGGCATTCAGCCAGCAAGCCGGGGCCGGCCGCTCGATGGATCGCGCCATCGACGCCGCCCCCGCCGAGAAGCGAGCTATTTGCGGCGTTGACGATCGCGTCGACCCGCTGTGTGGTGATGTCGCCCTGGACGATGGCAAGCCTGTCGCCGAGCATCGAGACGGCTCAGCTAGGCGCTCGCTGGGCGGACTGCAGAACGTCGAAGAATGCGTCCACGACGTTGGGGTCAAAATGCGTTCCGCGGCCGCGCTTCAGCTCCTCCAGGGCGCGGACCGGGGACTCGCCGGCGTGATACACGCGCGTCTCCGTGACGGCGTCGAACGCATCCGCTACGGTGACGATTCGCGCGGAGATCGGGATCTCGTCGCCCACCAGACCGTAGGGATAGCCCGACCCGTCAAAGTGCTCGTGGTGGCCCAAAACGACGCCCCGCGCCTTTTGGAGCTGGGGGATCGGCGCGAGGATTCGGTCGCCAATGATGGGATGCTGCTTGATGATGGCGAACTCTTCCGGCGTCAGCTTTCCTGGCTTCCGGAGAATGTTGTCGGGCACGCCGATCTTCCCGATGTCGTGCAGCAAAGCCCCGACCCGGGCCGATTCGACGTCGTTGGTCGGCAGACCCATGGCACCGGCGATGAGTACGCTGTTGGACGACAAGCGCTCGGTGTGTCCGCGCGTCTCGGTATCGCGCGCCTCCAGCGCATTCGCCAACGCTGCCAACGCGTCGAGGTAGCCATTCTCGACGTCTCGGAGCAGCAAGGCGTTGTGTATGGCGATCGCTGCCTGGCTCGCCTGAATGGAGAGCATCTCGATCTCGCCGTCCGCAAACTGCTGGTCTGCGCCTGCCTTCTTGATGCGCAAGACGCCTACGAGGGAGCCATTGGCCAGGAGCGGCAGGTACATCACGGCGCCGGGCCTGGGCACGCCGCTGATGTCGGGCGGCAGGTTGGTGATGCCGCCCTCGCGCACGGTGAGCGGCTCTTGCGTTTTCGCCACCCACTCGAGCAGCTCAGCGCTGACGGGCGTGACGAGGCCTTGCTGCGGGAACGCGGCATGGCTCCGAAACGCCGGCAGGTCCGCCGCGTTCTCGGCCAACAGGATGCTGACGTGGTCAGCGCCGATGCTCTTTGCGAGCTGTTCCGTGATGGTGGCGGTGAGACGGTCGAGGCTTGTTTCGTGGTAGAAGGCGCGGCTCGTCTCGTAAAGGGGCATCAGGGCTTTCAGCCGGAGGTTCTCCTTCAGCACGCGGTTCTTCGCCAGCGCATCCTCTATGGAGAGTCGAAGCTCGTTGGCCGTAAAGGGTTTGAGGAGAAAGCCATTGGCGCCGGCGCGAAGGGCCTCGATCGCCACCTCCATCGTTCCGTGACCGGTGATCATGACGCCAGCGATGTCTGGATACAGGTGTTTGACCGTGCGAAGCAGCTCGACGCCGCTCATCCCCGGCATCATGATGTCCGCGAGGAGCAAGTCGAACGGCTCGCGAATCGCCATTTCGATGCCCTCGTGGGGGCTCGTGGTGGCGCTTACGCGGTACCCGGAACGGCTGAGGCCCATCGTGCACGAGTCGACGATGGCTCGTTCGTCATCGACGAGGAGCACTCGCTCAGCGTGGGTTTGATCCGGCAACCATCTCCTCCTCTACTGTCGCGCGCGGAAGCCACACGGTAAATGCGCTGCCCGAGCCGGGCTCGCTTTCCACCGTGATGCGGCCGTGATGCTGGGCGACGAGGGTTCGGCAAACAGCCAACCCCAGCCCGGTGCCCTGGCCGGGCGCTTTCGTCGTGAAGAAGGCATCAAAGATCCTTTGCTGCTGGCTGAGCGGAATGCCCACGCCCGTATCTTGGAATCGGAAGAATACCTCACCGTTCTCCGCTCCGGTGCTGATGGTGAGGGTACCACCACTCGGCATGGCCTGAATGGCATTCAACGTGAGATTGGTAACAATTTGTGCCATATGGCCTCGATCGACGAGGACCGAGGGTACATCATCGGCGTATGCCTCGACGAGAGTGACGTGGGCCGGACGCGCCGCGTGCTGGACGAGGCGCAGGCCGTGCCGCACGGCGTCATTGAGATTGAGCAGCTCACGGTGCGGCGCCCGGGGACGGCTGTAATCGAGAATCTCCATCACGACCTGCTTCGCTCGCTCGACCTGCTCCTGGACGCCCTCGCCGACCTTGCGCTGTTCGCTCTCGTCCATGGGCCCTTCGAGCAGGAGGGAATTGTACATATGGATGGAGGCGAGCGGGTTGTTCAGCTCGTGAGCGATCTTGGCGGCGAGCTGACCGAGGGCCGCAAGCCGCTCCGCGCCGACGACCTGGTCGTGGAGGGAGCGCAGCTCCTCGAGCTGAGCCTGGAGCTGCTCGTAGAGGCGCGCGTTCTGGATCGCGAGCGTGGCGCGCTGGAGGAAAGCAGAGAGCGCCTCGTAGTGCTGGGAAGTGAATGGCGGGTCGCTTGCGCGAGCAACGACGACGATTCCCAGCTGCCCCACATTGCTGGGAATCGGCGCGGCGCAAATGCTGACGAGATCGCCGATCTCGGCCGGGATGGCAGACAGGTCGCGGGCCAGCTCGGTAGGACTCACGGGACCGGCGGCGGCTAGGAGGACCTGTCGCGCGCGCCGATTCCGCTGAAGGAGCCGGGACAGGGCGACCATCGGCGCCGTATCGCCATCACTAGCCCGGCTCAACGGTGGGTGCGGATCAAATCGGTCGAGCTGCACGAGAGCGCAGTCGGCTTCGGTCAAGGCGCGGGCCTGCTCAAGCACCGCGTCGAGCACCCCAATTACCGTTAGACTTGTCATTGGAGCATGCGCAGCCTGGAGGAGACCACGCGTTCGGTTAAGTTCGACGCCCAAAGCTCGCTGCGCCTGCCGTGCGCGATCGACAACGATCTTCGCGACGACCCCCGTGAGGACGACCCAAAGCATTCGAAACAGTACCAGGCTCAATGTCTGCGAGTTCAGGCCATTCGTTCCAGCAACAGCCAACGAGTACGTCACCCCTATCGCCAGAGGAACAAGGAGCGCCTGCCTACTTGGGAACCGGAAGACAAAGATGATGACGGACACGTAGTAGATAACGTAGAAGTTGGACGCGATTCCGCCATCGATGCGAATGGCCGCGGCTATTGCGACCAAGTCGAACAGGCAAGGGACGTACCCTCCGCGAACGGTGCGGGGGAACTTTGGAATAAGGACCGTCAGAATGACCATATCGAACGCGAGCGCGAAGGCAATCACCGAATAGATTTCATTGCGATTTGCCAAGCCGAGTCCAGTTACGAGGGGAACAGTAATACAACCGGCGGCGGCCCTCATGACGCATATGTACCTTTCGTCATGAAGAGCATCGTCTACGACGTCTGGAAGCGGCGCGATGCGATCTAAGATGTTCCCACCCAAGGCGATGAGGTGCATTGCGCCACGCGCTGGCACCACTCGTCTAGCGACCAGCAACTTGCCCCGCTCGATCACTCGATCCTTCAAAATCGTTCTTGTTCACGATTTTTGACCACACGCGGATATCCGACCGCCGATACAGGTCGACGCTAACCTCAGTTGCCCTGAGAAACCGCTCCTCGACGGCACTATCCGTCCTCACGGTCTTCGCAATTGCTCTCGCCCGCGCAAGCTCCCGGTCAACGCGCCGCGACACTGTGCGGGAGGCTCGAGCGATTAGGTTCGAGATGGGCTCACGACCTGCGGTCGCGAGGAGCTGGCTGATACAGAGCGCGACGGCATTTACGCCGCCCTCCTCTAGCTCCCTCTTAAACGTGCAAACGTCGTTCGCTAGACGGATAACCAACGCGCACTGGTCTGCAAGCCGAAACAGGCCAGGTAGCTCCGTCTTTATACCGACGTCTGTCTCAAGAATGAGGCCGGTAATCCACAGATAGGTTATGGCGATACTGCTCCGAGCGTAGTAGATATATTCGTCATAGGGGGGAAGTTCAGCAGTGAACTGAATCGGTTTGTAGCGCCGCTGCATCCAGTACTCGTACATCATTCCGTCGATCGTACGAATCAACGAAGTTGACCACATCCGCGCTACATGTTGGTAATTTGGGAACTCCATCAATTCGCGATGGAGAACCTGGAGCGTTCGTGCTAGCTCGCTCTCAGGTTTGATGTTGTCGGCTGCTGACGCAACGAGCGCGCATTCGAACAAGGCTATGCGTAACTCCCGCTCTGTTAGCTTCCCACCGTCAACTAAATCATCGATTGCGTAGATCCACATTGAATTCTTGACTCTGCTGAGAATGGATAGTATCGGGAGATCTGGAAACTGCACGATGTTGATTAACGCAACGGGCAATACGTACGTGGGATTAAAGATCGTCCACTGTGAGCACCACTGATTGGACTGCTCAACTACTTGGTCTAGGAGCCGGTCCACCGCGGCGATCTCTCGGTCCGTGAGGTGAGGTAGCAAACGCTTGCGCTGCGCCCCATCAGCGAGCAGCGAGCGAAAAAGCTGACCAGCAGGCTGGCTACCGTCGCTTCGATTCACGGCAGGTCAGGCACCAGTTTGCTCCGTCTCCAGAGCGCTCCGATCATAATGGCGCGCACAATGTTCGGCGGCGTGTAGAGGCTCTTCCCGATCCACATGGCGGGGTGCTCCCTTTCGCCAAAATGGTCCTCCAGGTACGCCGCGCCGCGCTCGATCGCGTCCATGGCGAGGGCGCGCACCCCAGTGTCGGCCTCGGCGGCCGCGACCAGCGTGTGGGTCGCCCAGGCCGTCTCCTCCACCGTCCCGTCGCCCCAACCCCACGCCCCATTCTCATGCTGGCTCACCAGCAGCCACTGGATCGCGTCGCGCACGAGGTCGTCGGCCAGCCCGAGGAGCGCCAACACCACCTCATCGGTCGCATAGTATGGCGAGCCGTGCCATTTGTCCTGCCAGTGCTCGCCATTGACCATCGCTTGGCGCAGATACTGCACGATCTTGACGATCATCCGTCGCCGTTCGGGCGTGCTCGGGTACAGACGCAGCGCCGAGAGAATGTGGGCGTTGGTCGTGACGGACGGGTCGCGCTCATAGACAAAGGTCTGAAAGTAGTCCGCCGTCTCGAACAGCTCGAAAATGCCGGTGTCCATCGTCCGGCCCTGCCGCGTGAGCACCAATAAGGCCACGGACGTATCGTCGGCATCGGTGACCGTGCTCTCGGCCGTCCAGGCCAGCCCCATAGGACTCCAGGATTGGACGAGGCGCTCGGCCAGGTCGTTCGCCTCTGGCATTCCGTCCACGAACGGGCCGAGGCAGTGCAGCACCCAGGCCGTCTCAAACACTTCGAACGGGTGCACGTACGGTACGCCGCCGGTCGGGTCGATCCGCGCCACCCGCTCGATGTACTCCGCCGTCTCGCTCGTCGGCGCCTTTTGATGCACGAACACAGTGGCGGAAGGGGAAATGCCGTACGAGCCGTCTTGAAATCGGCACCGGGTCGCCAGCGCGGGCAGCAGACGGTCGCCCAGATACTCCAGCGAATGGGTGAGAGGCGTCGGGCCGCCGTATACCGCGATGGGCGGAATGCGCTGGAGCTTGTCGACCTTGACGGCTTCGATGAAGGTCCAGTCGTCATACGGTAGGCTGATATTCAGCGCCTGCGTTTGCCGAGTCATCTCCGGCAGAAGCAGCTCGAAACCCACCGTCTCCGCCGGATCTTCGCGGATATTTGGGCGCTCCCGGTTCAGGTAGACGATACCCCGCCGGTAGGCGAGCTCCGACTCCGACCTTCGATAGGAGCTTTGCGCCAGCGTGATCAGCGCGGCGAGTGTCGAGACGACGCGGTCGTGGGGCATCGGAATGTCCGATCCCCAGCTTCCATCCGCATGCTGCGCCTGGAGCAGCCAGTCATAGGCCGCCGGATACATCGGCACGTCCGGGTCCGTTGGGCTCGGCAGCCGAGCCACCCACGCCGTGTCGTACGCCGTCGAGGACATCTCGCCATAGGAGATGGAGCCGAGAAGCTTGCGCGCTTCCGCGGTCAGCTCTTCCTGCCCGATGCGGGGCTCACTCATGCGTTGCCTGCGCAAGCTGATTCAAGGCGTCGCTCAGCGCGTTCAGCTCGTCGCCGTAACGGGCGAAATCGCCGGCCCGCAGCGCGTCCTGCGCGCGCTGGAAGTGGTCCTGAGCCTCCGCGACGAGCTGCGCCACTTCCCCGGACACCCGGGTCGCGGGCGCAGACGGCGCCTGCGGCGCCGCGGGCTGCGCGGCCGCCGTCGGCGGCCCGGTACCGAAGAGACGCGCGATGGCGTCGCTCAACGACGCCTCCATGACGATGCGATCACCATTCGCGACCACTACGCGCTTCAGCTCGGGCAACGGGCTCGCCGTCGCCTGGAGATAGATCGGCTCCACATACAGGGCTGATTGCCCAACCGGAATGACGAGCAGGTTTCCGCGTATCACCTGCGATCCTGCCTGGTTCCAAAGCGCAAACTGCGATGAGATCTCCGGAACCTGATCCATTCGGGTCTCGATCTGGAAGGGACCGTAGATCACGGTGTCCTTCGGGTACTTATAGAGCAACATCTTGCCGTATTCCGGCTGATCCGAGCGCGCAGCTAGCCAGCTTATCATGTTGTCTCGGTTCGTTGGCGTAAACGGAAGTATCAAAATGAACTCAGGATGTTCGTCACCCGGCAGCTTCATGATGACGTAATAGGGCTCAACCGGTTGCTCCTTGTTGTAGTAGAGCTCTTTGGGAATCGTCCACTGGTCTTCCCGGAGATAGAACACCCGAGGATCCTGAATGTGGAACAACCGATACTTTTCCGCCTGTATTCGGAACATCTCCTCCGGGTATCGAAAGTGCGAGCGAATGGCGGCCGGCGCATCGTCCACGGGAACAAAGAGGCTGGGATAGATGCGCTCGTACGTCTGGATGAGCGGGTCCGAAGGATCGGCAACGTAGAAGTGAACAGTACCGTCGTACGCGCTCGTGACGACTTTTACGCTGTTCCGGATGTAGTTGAACGCGCGGGGGCGCCGAACGCCATTTTGCGCTACCGGCTGGTATGGCTCCGAATACGGATACCTGTCGCTGATGGTGTATGCGTCCTGGATCCAATAGAGCGCCCCGTCCGCGACGACGACGTAGGGATCAGGATCGAGTCGCAAGAACGGGGCGATCTGTCGCGCGCGATCGGCGATGTTCCTTCGGTAGAGTAGCTGTGACTCCTCGCGGAATGACCCATTCAAGACGAAGTTCACGTCCTGAAACTTCATGGCGAAGAGGAGCCGCCGCAGGAAAGATCCGACACTGATTCCTGCGCGCCCACCGTATTGCGGCACGAAGACGCCGCTATCGCCGCTCGGATAGTCGAATTCGGGCGTCGACGTGCCGGTCACCACGTAGTGGTTCGTCTGGCGCCCAAAGTAGATCTCTGGCCGCGTGATGGGAACCTGCCCAACCGGTGGGATGTCGCGCACGATGAGGTCCGGCAAGCCCTCCTGACTCACGGCGTTGACGGGACTCATCACGATTCCATAGCCGTGGGTGTACTGAAGCTGCCGGCTCACCCACGACTGGGCTTCGCGCGGCAACTGATCGGGCACCAGCTCCCGTGCGGCCAGCATGACCTGCCGATACTGACCGTCAATGGTGTAGCGGTCGACATCGACGTCGTCAAATTGGTAGTACTGCCGAATCGCCTGGATCTGGCGATAGGTGTCCTTCAGCGGGCGATAGTCCCACAGCCGGATGTTGTCGACGGTCTCCCGATCCGCTGCGAGCGCTGCCCCGCTGACCGACGGCTGGTAGGCCACGTCGTGCTCTTCGACGCCGTCGAGCCGAAACGCCGCCCGCGTGGACCGGATCGTTGCACCGATATATGGGCGCTCCCGGTCCAGCTCGTTGGGGGCCACGTCGACGTTTTGGACGAGTGTCGGGAATGCCCACCCGACGACCAACATGACGGCGAGCCAGACCCCCGCGCCAACGACGAGCAGGCGGAGGCCGCGTCCGAACGCCGCCGCGATGGAGAGCGCCGCCGCGAATAGGGCGGCCGCTGCCATCACCATCTGCGCTGGTCGCTGGATATTCACATCCGTGAAGCCAGCTCCGTACGCGGCGCCGCGCGTTGACCGAACCAGATCGAACATGTCCAACACGTGATGCCCGGCGATGAGCACGAATCCCACCGCGGCCAGGCAGACGATGTGGCCCTTGATGCCTCGGGAGAGGGGAAACCCGACCTGGCCGATGTTGACCGCAAGCTCATACGTGACTACCACCGCATACACCGCCACTGCCGAGAGCCCAATCAATATCCATGCCAGGAAGAGCCATCCCTCGATGGCCCGCAGGACCGGCATGACGAAGACGTAGAAACCCACGTCGTTGCCGAAGGCGGGGTCCGCGACACCGAAAACCGAGCGATTGAGGAATTGCAGCACGATCAACCAGCTACCGGTCGAGACGAGTCCCATGAAGAATGCGAGCAGTCCGCCGGCGAACAGCACGGCGACGTTGATCAGGCGAGAGTAGCTTCCGCCGCGCGCCATCTGGGCGCCGATCTGCGAGAGTAGCTCCTCCCACGTGGCGTTGACGCCCGCCCGCCGCTGTCGAACGGCGAGGCCGTAGGCCAGCCGACGCGCGACGAGGACGTTCGCCGCGAAGAGGGCCATGAAGACGCAGGCCCCGACCACGAAGAGGGTGAGCCTCGCGAACAGGCCGGTCCAGTAGACGGCGGTGAGCCCAAGGCTGTCGAACCACATCCACTCGGTGACGAGGTCGACGAGCGCGAAGACCAGGAGCAGAACGATGAGCGCGATCGCGCTCGCGACGACAACGCCCGAGATGCGCACCTGAGGGCGGTCCTGCACCCCGGGAAATGAGTCCAAACTCGGCCTCCGGTACACCCAATGGCGCACGCGCCCGGGATTCTACATCGGGAAAGTTGACCATCCCCTATTGACGTACAGTGTAAGTGGAGCTTTGGGGTCACACGGGAGGCCGCCATGGGCGATCTCAAGCGAACCGTCCTCGTTGCCGGCGGCGCCATCGCCAGCCTGTTAGCCGCCCGATGGGCGCTGCGCCAACAGAACAAGAGCAGCCCCCTCCGAACCGTTCGACCAGAATCGGAGCCAGCCCGGCGCGTCCTGATACTCGGAGCGGGATTTGGGGGCCTCTACAGCGCCGTGCGAATCGCCGATGCGCTTCGTGATCAGAACGATACCGAAGTGCTACTGGTCGACCGCCACAACTACCATCTCTTCACGCCGATGCTCACCCAGGTGGCCGGCTCGGCCGTCGAGCCGCGGAGCGTCGCCTTTCCGGTCCGTCGACTCCTGCGGGACCATCGCCTGAGCGTCCGTCGCTCGGAGGTCCGCGCCATCGATCTCGCGGCGCGCCGCGTCGTCACGGGCGATGGCGATCTGGCCTACGACAAGCTCGTGGTTGCCCTCGGATCAGTGAGCAACTTCTTCGGCATCGACGCGGTCGAGCGGTACGGGTATCCGTTCAAGTCGATGTCCGACGCCATTGGGATT
The DNA here is from genome assembly GCA_035652535.1 of Chloroflexota bacterium. Taxonomy (NCBI): domain Bacteria; kingdom Bacillati; phylum Chloroflexota; species Chloroflexota bacterium. The sequence goes on along the minus strand of DASRDP010000090.1, from coordinate 1,291 downwards.
CGCAATCACATCGTCGATTGCTTCGAGCGCGCGGCAAATTCCAGCGACGAAGCGGAGCGCAAGCGGCTCCTCACCATCGTGGTCGTCGGGGGTGGGCCGACCGGTGTCGAGCTTGCGGCGTCCCTGCACGACTTCATCCACCACACGCTCATCGCCGGCTACCCGAACATCTCGTTTCAGCGCGAGGTCCGAATCGTTCTCTGCGAGGCCCAAGGGCGCGTCCTGCCCACCCTCGGCCCAGACCTTGCCCGCGAGGCTGCAGGCGTCCTTCGGCGGAAAGCGGTAGAGGTGCTGTCCAATACGTCGATCGAGCGCGTCTGGGACGGTGGCATCGCGACCCAGGACGGTCGGGAGATCCCCACCTCAACCCTGGTCTGGGTTGCCGGCGTGAAGGCGAATCCCGTCGTCGCGGCCCTCGACCTGCCAAAGGGTCGTGCGGGGGCCGTCGTCGTGGACGAGTGCCTCCGAGTCCCCGGCGTCCCGGGGGTGTACGCGCTCGGCGATAGCGCCGCGTACACGGATCCCTCCAATCACCAGCCTCTCCCGGCCGATGCGAAGGTCGCGATTCAGCAGGCTGTCACGGTGGCGGAAAACGTCGTGCGAGAGCTGCGCGGGGAAGAGCCGCGGCCCTTCGCCTATCGAGGCCTTGGGGAGATGGTTTCGCTCGGCACGAACGCCGCTGTCGCGAACGTCCTCGGGTTCCGATTGTCGGGCGCGCTGGCCTGGCTCGTGTGGCGCACCTTCTACCTGGGCCGCCTCCGCGGGCTCGAGAGCAAATTCCGGGTTCTGGGCGACTGGGCGCTGGGGGCGCTGTTCGGCCGCTACACGGCGGAGATCGAGCTTCCACCACCGGTGGAGGCTGCGGAACGCGTCGCCTGACTGCGCGCGGCTATTTCAGCGTCGCCGGCGCGAACGTCCCGGTCACCTCCTGGTAGCCGTCGTTCTCGATCAGCTCTTCTTCGCGATAGAGCCCCAGCGCCTGCATCGCCGGCCCGTCGTTGTATGAGAACAGGCACGCTGGCGCGCTGCCCGAGGGATTTGCGTGCTCGTGCATGGCCCATTTGGGTATGACGAAGATGTCGTGCTCTTCCCAGTCGAAGCGCACGCCGTTGACGATGGAATACCCGCTCCCCTCCACCACCTGGTACACGACGTCCATGGTGTGGCGATGGGCCTGGGTGTGTTCACCAGGGCGGAGGAGCTGGGCGTGCGCGCCGATGGTCGGCATGATGGGCCCGCCCGTGTGGGGATTGACGTATTCCATGAAGATCCCGTCCCACGGGGTCCCCGG
>DASRDP010000089.1 GCA_035652535.1 Chloroflexota bacterium | reverse complement strand
GTGATCGCCCTCATCCTCGCTCATGAAGACCTCGCCATCCGTCGTGCCAACGTACAGGCCATAGCCGCCGGGGAAAACGTTCATGGTTACCGCCTCGATGTTGGCGCGGCCGCTCGGGTAGCCCGAGACGTACTCCCAGCTTCGGCCACCGTCGCGGCTGCGCGCGACTCGCGCGTGCGCGCCACCGGGCGACTTTCCCCAGTAGGGCGGCGCCGCGTTCGCACCGGCCGTAAACATCACCTCTGGCCTCTGGGGAAGCATCACCAGGCCGTCTGGGTAGTAGATGCCGTCCGAGGCTGAGCGCCCGTCGTGACCCTCGACGCCGGGCAGCGGCAGCTTTTCCCACCCCTCGCCGGCGTCGACACTGTGGTAAATGCCGCGTCCCGTCGACATGAACACGTCGTTGGGACGGCCGGGCGCCACCATGAGGCGGTGTACGTCCACGTAAAAGCCGCCGCCATTCAGCTCACGCCAGGTCTCGCCGGCATCGGTGCTCTTGAAGGCGCCGCCGACTTCCACCCCCACGTAGATGGTGTTCGGGTCCTGCGGATGGAAGGCGATCGTCTTGACGTGCGCGAGATGGTCGCCGCCCGGGAACGTCCACTCGGAGACGCTGGGGACATCCCGCAACGCGGGCAGGTGCCGCCAGTGTCGGCCCAGATCCGTGCTGACGTACAGCTCGGCTGGCTCCGTGCCGGCGTAGAGGCGCAGCTCGTCGCCCGCCTGAACGTAGTTCAGCGCAAATATTCGTTCGGAGGCGATGCCATCGCTGCGACGTTCCCAAGTTTGGCCGCCGTCATCACTCGCCCAGACGCCGCTTTTTCCCGTGCCGGCGAGGATCGCGCCGCGCGTTGGCTCCACCACGAGCGACTCGATGTGGTTGCCGCGCAGCTCCCGCCGCTTTTCCTGCCACTCCTCGCCAGGGCCGGAGCGCGTGAGGACGACGATCCCGTCGGCAGTTCCGACCAGTAGCTCGGTGGCAGCGCTGTCCTGCTCGTAGAAGTTCCGACCGTTTGGAGAAATCGTAATCGTGGCCATCGCCCGTCCCCCCTTCGATCCGAGATGCATCGCGCAGTATATCGACAAGTCGCGGCTCGTGGGCGGCCATGCGCTGGGCATTGGAGGTGAATTCGTCGTCGCGAGAGCGCGGCTCGCCTCAACCGGAGGTTTGGCCTCCGTTAGGTTGGCTCGGCGACCAGGTTGGCATCGAGATCAAACGCCCACTGGACGCGGTCCTGGGCCAGGGCAGGAAGACAAGGAGGCCGCGAGCTGAGTCTGCTTCAGACCCGGGTGCTCCAAATGGAGCTCTTCTGAGGATCGGGCACGAGCTTCGTTTGGAACGGCACCGCGACTTCTGTTCCTGCCGTGAGCATGATTTCGCTCACTTTCACTCGTGAGCCATCGATCTGGAGCTCCACGCTCGTGTGGTGGGCGGGCAAGGACGCACCCCGATCATCCAGCCACTCACGTACTACTGGCATCAGTGGACCGCAGAAAACAGGTACAGCTCAGCGGCTGACGTGCATCGGCATGATGACGTGGAGGTGGTCGCCGCCGGCCACCGGCTTCAGGAGGCCCGGGCTCGTTGGGCCGGTCACCTCCAGCGCCACCTCGCCCGAGCTCACCGCCTCCAGCGCGTCGCGCAGGTAGCGCACGTTGAAGGCGATCTGCACCTCCTGCCCCTCGACGCTGCCGTCCAGCTGGCCGGCGTTGTCGCCCATCTCCGCGCTGCTGGCCAGCACGTCGATGCGCCCGGGCGTCAGCTCGTCGCCGCTCGGCGACACCGAGATGCGCACGATGTTGGAGTTGTCGCGGCTGAAGACGGCCGCCGTCTTCGTCGCCTGCAGGAAGTCGCCCACCGGCAGCACCACCCGCGTCTGGTAGCTCTGGGGGATGATGCGCTGGTAGTCGGGGAACTGGCCCTCGATGAGACGGGAGACGAGGAGGATCGACGGCATCCGGTCTGGATCGGCCGCCGGATACTGGAACATGACCTGATTCTGGCTCGGCGTCGCGGCGATCTCGACCAGCTCGTCCCCGTCCGGCACGATCCGCGCCAGCTCGGTCAACGCGCGCGCCGGCACCAGCAGGTTGAGGGGCGCCTCCTCCACTTGTTCGGGTAACGGCGCCGCCAGCGGCACCGTGCGCACGGCCAGGCGGAACCCGTCCGCCGCCGCGAGCGTCAGCTGCTCCCCCTTGATCGTCATGAGCACGCCGGAGAGCACCGGGCGCGTCTCATCCGTCGCCGCGGCGAACGCCACCTGGTTGATGCCCGCGCGCAGCGTCTTCGCGCCGATGCGGCACCGCGGCCCCTCCCCCACGGAAGGCACCGCGGGGAAGTCCTCCGCGTCGATCCCGTTGATGTTCGCTTCGTAGCGACCGCATCGCAGGTTCATCGTTTTGGTACCCGGCTTCAATGCCATCTGGATGTCGCCGCCCCCGAGCGACCCGACGAAGTCCGCGAGGAGGTGGGCGGGAAGGGTCACCCTCCCCTCGTCGGCGATGTCGGCGCCGATCCAGGCGCTGATCGCCATCTCGAGGTTGTTGGCCACGAGCTTCAAGCGTCCGGCGTCCGTCGCCAGCAGCACGTTTGAGAGCACCGGGAGCGGACTCTTCGCAGGCACCGCCCGCTCGACGATGGCGAGCCCTTCGGCCAGCGCGCGTTGGGTGCAGACCAGCTTCACCGCTCTTCCTCCTGGTTCGTCGAAGTATATCGTCCGATCGCGTCGCCCTCCGCATACGACCTCGAGCGACACAACGAACCCGGCTCGGTCCGTGTGGCCCCGCCAATCTCGGCCCGGCGCTATTCGCCCGGTCCGTGGACGGAAACCGAAAGAAGCAATCGCATGCCAACTCGCAACGCCGCCATCGCCGACGCGGCGGCGGCCAGCAGCGCATCAGGGACGGCAAGATCGTCGAGCACTGGGGCAACAGCGACGTGCTGGGCATGCTCCAGCAGCTCGGGTAGCTCCCCGGGATGGAGGAGCCCCTACCTTCGGATCTCGGCCAGTCGCTGGGCCAGTTCCGGCGGCGTGTTCAGGATCCCCTCCACAATGGCGAGCGTCTGGTCGCCGGTGTTGGGGTCGATGTCGAGCTTCGCCTGCTGCGCGTCGGCGAGAAACGCCGGGTCGGTGACTGTCGCCCAGTAGGCGTCCTGCAGGGCCTTGAGGCGATCGGCGGGTACGCCGGGCGGGGCGGCCAGGGGCTTCTGCATGGTGCTGGCCGCGGTCCCGGCCCGAATGAGCGCCTTGCTCTGCTCATCCGTCGCCAGGTCTTCCGCTCGCTGCGCGTTCGGGAAGCGCGCCAGCAGATACTCGTCGCGCTGTGGGGCCTGGTAGATGGGCACGGTGACGAAGTTGTTTTCGAGCCACTGGCTGGCGGTGGACGTCACGGACGTCCAGCCCCAACACAGCCCATCGACTTCGTGGCTCTCCGTCGCGAGGCGCACCGGGCTTGATCCCGCGTACCCGCTCACGAGCCGAATGTTCGCGCCCAGCGTCGCCGCGAGGATCTTCGGGAAGTCGTCGGTGTCGGCGCCGGGCGCCGTTCCCCCGAGCAGCAGCGGCGGCAGATCCTTCCGCAGCAAGTCCTGCGCGGTCTGGTAGGGTGAGTCCGCCCGGATGGTGCACACGACGGGCGCGTGAATGGCGCTGCCCAGCCATCCGAACTTGCGCGCGTCGAACTGCACGCCGTCCATCTTGGTGAGTTGGTTGACCACCTGCACCTCGCTGAAGGCGCCGAGGGTCAGCCCGTCCGGCTTCGCCGTGTTGAAGACGTTATTGGCGGCAACCATGCTCCCGGCCCCTTCCTGGTTCTCCACGATCACGTTCGGGTTGCCGGGGATGTGCTCGCCGATGTGCTTCGCGATCAATCGTGCCGTGGTGTCGTAGCCGCCGCCGGGCGCGAACCCGACGATGATGGTGATGGTCTTCCCCTTGTAGAAGTCCGCCACCGATTGACCGGCCGGCGCCGGGGACCCCGGGGCGGCCCCCGCCGCGGGCGCTGCCGCTCGCGGACCGCACGCGACTGCCAGCGCCACCGCGATGAGGCATGCGACCAGGCGAATGCGACGTTTGACCATCAGGTTCGTCCCAAGCAAAGCTCCACTCCTCTCCGCGCACCTGGAGCCGACCGCGTGCCGGTCCGGTCGCGCAGTGTTCCGTGCGGTGCGTGTCGGCACGTCCTTGTTGTCAAACGGTAACGCGCTCGGCCGTCTCCGCGAAGTGCGGCATGACCTCCTTTGCGAAGCGCTCCATCGCCTTCAGTGTGTCGCCATGGCTCAATTGACCGAAGTTGAAGTAGCAGATCACCTCGTCGATGCCGCCCTCTTCGCACCGCTTCAGGATCTCCACGCACCGCTCCGGGTCCCCGGTCACGATGCTGCGGTCGCCCAGGTCGCTCGCCTTCATGGACTTCAGCCGCTCCACGATGTCGACGAAGTAGGCGATGTGGGGAGGCGTCCGGCTCCGATCGGCCGGAAATGCCGGCAGCACGCCGTGGAGGTAATGGAGCAGTCGCTCGCGCGCGGCGGTCTCCTCGTTGGCGCTGTGGGCCACGGAGGTGAAATAGCTGCACATGACTTTCGGTTCGGCAGCGCCAGCCTCGCGCGCCATGCGCTTACTCTCCTGCGCCGCCTGCTGCACGGAGCCGAAGACCATGGCCGCGGCGAAGGGCGCAAAGATGGTGTTCACGCATAGACTGGCCGCCAGCTCCACCGACGGCTTGGAAAAGCAGGCGATGTAGACCTCTGGGTGCGGGCGCTGGACCGGCCCCGGGGTCACCACGACCGGGTCCGTCATGCTGTAGTACTTTCCTTCGAAGGACACTGGCGACTCGCGCCAGGCCGCCATCACGAAAGCCATCTGTTCGTCGAACAGCTCACGGCTCTGCTCGAAGGGCACTCCGTAGGCGCGGTACTCGCGCTCATCGTACCCCCGACCCGCGGAGAACACGGCTCGACCGTCGCTCAGCACGTCCAGGAGGTTGAACTCCTCCACGACGCGCAACGGGTGGTTGCAGGGGAGGAGGACGGTCGCGGGCCCGAGCTTGATGCGCTTCGTCCGCGCCGCCACGTGGCTCAGGAACATCGTGGGCGAGGGCAAGACGCCGAAGAGGCCGAGATGGTGCTCCGGCACCCAGCAGCTATTGAAGCCCATCTGCTCTGCCTCGACGCACTCCTCGACCACGTCGCGAATTAACTGCCCGGGGTCCCGTCGCGTTGCCCCGTACGCTGGCGGATTGTCCGTGAGGGTGAAGTACCCGAGCTTCATTCCCGTCCTCTCTTCCGGTCTTGGCCAAATCGGCCGGTCGTTTTCTCGCCTGCGGCTTCCGGTGACCCACAGTCTAGCACGCGCCGGGACGGGGCCCAGATGCGGTGATAACAATCAGCATTTTGTAAACTGACCGGCGGACCAGCGCAACAATCCTCGGAGGATCGATCCATGCGTGCTCGAATTGCGACCCTGATCGTGGCGATGGGCGTCGTCGTGGCCGCCGCGCCCGCGCTCGTCCTGGCTCAGGACGGGTCGGCCCAGGATCGCCTGCAGTCAGCCGCCAGCTCCCTCGAGGGAGTCCAGACCATGCGTTTTACGGGCCAAACCGACCTGTCGTCGGGAAGCGACACCACCACTGTTTTTATCGGCAACGGTGAGTTCCAGGCGCCCGACCGCGGACACATGACCGCCAACATGCCTGAGCTGAGCCAGACGAACGAGACGGTTTCCAGCGGCTCGTCGTCCTGGCTTCGCACTGTCGACGGGAGCTGGATGCCCCTTGGCGGCTCCGCGCCATCGCCCGCTCCCAAATCCATCGCCGACAGCCTCCGGCAGATCGCCCAGTACCTCGTCGCGCCCAGCGTCGACGATTCCGGTTCTCAGACGGTCATCTCCGGCGATCTCGATGTCGCTCGGGCCGTATCCGACAGTTCGCCTCTCGCCACGATGATCGGCGTCGATTACGCCGGCGCGCCGGATACGGGCACGCAGATCACGGGCTCGCACGTCGAGGTGGCCATCTCTCGGGCGACCAACCTGCCCGTTTCGCTGACGACGTCCCTTTCGATGATCCCCGGCGCGCCGCAGCCCGGTGCGTCCGGTGGACCCATTACCGTTATGACGAGCCTGACCATGTCCGACTTCAACAGCGCGGACATCAGCGTAGAGGTGCCCTCCGAGTAATCGGCGTCGGGAGATCAGTCGACGAAGAGCCGGTCTCCGTCCCCCGGCACGGCGATGGGCCCGCGGTAGGCGACCGACGCCTCATTGCGGAGGGTTGCGAGGTCGCCGTCTTGCTGGGCGCTGAAGTGGACCAGCGCCAGCCCCCGTACACCGGCGCGCGCCGCCACCTCTCCAGCCTGGCGCGCCGTAGAGTGGCCGAGCTGGCCGGCGGTGGCTCGATCGTCGGTCAGGAACGTAGCCTCGTGCGCAAGGAGCGCGGCGCCCCGCGCGCAGGCTTCCACCGTCGGGCACGGCGCAGTGTCGGAGGAGTAGACGAAGGTTCCGCCAGAGGCCGGTTCGAACCGCAGGGCGATCGTGGGGACCGAATGCTGCCCCGACGCGGCGCGGATGGCGAGCCGCGGCGTCTGGACGAACGGATCCTCGCTCCCATCGAGCACGTGGGGATCGAGTCGGAACCCGCGCGCGAACCCGTCGGGCCAGTACGCGGCGATGAGGCGGTCGAGCGCCTGCCAGGTCGGCCGGGGCGCATAGAGGGGCAGCGGGTCCGTCCGACCGGCGAGCCAGAGGCTCTGCAAGAGCGATGGCAGCCCATATGTGTGGTCGACGTGCTCGTGGGTGATAATCACACGGGCCAGGCGCTCGTGGGGGATGCCCGCACGAGTCAGCCGGCTGAGCGGTGCGCCGGACGCATCGACGAGGGATACTTCGGCGCCGTCGTCGATGGCCAGCGACGTGTTGTCGCGCGCGGGTGTGGCCAGGGCGGCGCCGGTGCCGAGAAAGGTGATGGTCAGCATGGTTGCCCCCTATCGGACGGATCCCGCGGATGCGTGAGCCCCTCGACCGCGCGTGCTGTGGGCCCGCGGAGGCGCCGGTCTCCTGGACGCCGAACGTCGGGGAGATTATGCGACCGGTGGATGGATCGATGATCCGTCCCACGAGCGCGACGTGGACGTCCGTGCGGGCCGTCTTCTTCGACATCGGGGGGACGTTGGCCTACCCCCACCCATCGTTCAACGGCTTGATCGCCCAGACCTGCCAACAGCACGGCCTCGCCGTCACCGAAGAGGATGCCTGCCACGTGGAGCCAGCGGTCTGGCAGCACATCGGGCGTCGCGCCGACGCGGGCCGCGGGTTCAGCCTCACGGATGAGGATTCCCAAAGGTTCTGGCTATGGGTCTATCGGACCTACCTCACGGAGCTGGGACACGCCGCCGCGGCCGAGACAGAGCTGCCGCGCATCCTGTGGCAGACGTTCGTCCGGTCGGAAAGCTATCGTCTGTACGACGACGTGGTGCCCACGCTCGATCGACTGCGTCGAGCGGGCTACATCTTGGGCGTGATCTCCAACTGGGAGGCCTGGCTCGAGCGGCTGCTCATCGACCTCTCCATTCGCGACTACTTCCACGTGACGGTCGTATCCGGGCGGGCAGGGATCGAGAAGCCCCACCCGGAGATCTTTCGGCTGGCCCTCGAGGGGGCCGGGGTGGACCCGGAGGAGGCCGTCCACGTGGGGGACAATCCGAACGACGACGTGGCCGGCGCCGAAGCCGTCGGGATCCGGGGTGTGCTCCTCGACCGCAGCGATCGGTTCGCGCCCGTCCTTCCCACCAATCGGAGTGGCGGCGAAGCGAGCGGGAGGAGATCTTCGAACGGGCCCGCCGATTCCTCTGCGCGCATCCCGCTCCGGGTGCGCCATCTGCTGGAGCTTCCCGAGATCCTCGGAGCGCCATGAGCGCGTCCGACGACCTGGCCGCCGTTGCGGCCACGTCCGGAGAATTCGACAACCGGTCAGGCGAGCTGGCCGGAGCGTTTGAGGAGACGCCCTCAGGTGGCGTCGCGGCTGCGGCCCTCGTCATCGGCATCGGCAACGTGTCGAGCCGCCTGCTTGGCCTGGTGCGGGAGCTGGTGATCGCCGCGCTCTTCGGGGCGACGGGCGCCACGAGCGCGTTTCGCACCGCGACCCGCGTCTCGACCGCCGTCTACGATCTGCTGCTGTCGGGCGCGACGACCTCCGCGCTCGTTCCCGTCTTCAGCGAGTACGCGGCCCGGGGCGACACTGCGGAGCTGAGCCGAATCGTCAGCACCTTTGTCAACGTGACACTCACCGGTCTGGGGCTTGTCGTGGCCGCGCTCGTGATCTTCGCGCCGCTTCTGGTCCGGGCCCTCGGGGCGGAGGCCGATTTCTTCGACCTCGCGGTCGACCTCACCCGCATCACGCTGCCGACGATCCTGCTCCTCGGGGTATCCGGAATCTTGACGGCCGTGCTCTACGCGCGGCGCTCGTTTATGGTCACCGCGCTCGTGGCGGCAATCTACAACGTCGGGATCATCCTCGCCGCGCTGACGCTCGCCCGCTTCATGTCGATCTACAGCCTGGCGATTGGGATCGGCCTCGGGGCGTTGCTCCAGATCGCCATCCAGCTCCCGGCGCTGCGCGGCATGCGCTATCAGGCGGTCATCGCGCTCCGGCACCCCGGCGTTCGCCTGGTCCTTCGGCTCTACACGCCCGTCTTTGTCGGGATGCTGGCGAGCTACGCCGTCGTCGTGATCGACACGCACCTCGCGTGGCTCACGGGGCCGGACAGCGTGGCCGCGATGGCTTTCGCCACCACGCTGATCCAGTTCCCCATCGGGCTCGTCGGCGCGGCCACCAGCCTCGCGATCCTTCCGTCCCTCTCGCGGCTCGCGCTGCGGTCCGACGACGCGGGGGAGCAGATCTTCGTGGCGACGCTGATGCGCGGACTCAAGCTCGTGGTGCTGCTGATCGTCCCGATTGGCGTGTCGATGGTCGTGCTGCGGGAGCCGCTCGTCGGCGCCCTGTTTCAGCGCTTCGCCTTTGACCAGCGGGCGACGGAGCGGACGGCCGTCGCGCTTCTGGCGTATTCGCCGCAGCTTCCATTCGTCGTGGTGGACCAGCTCCTCATCGTCGCCTACTACGCGCGCAAACAGACGCGCACGCCGGTGCTCGTCGGCTTCGTCGGGATCGGCGTGTACCTCGTCGTGGCGCTGTCGACCATCGCGCCACTGGGCATGCCCGGCCTCGCCCTCGCGAACGCGGTGCAGAACAGCGTCCACGCCGTGGTCCTGTACGCGCTGCTGGCGCGGCGTTACCCGTTGCTCCGGGCAGCGGACCTGATCGGTTTCGTGGCTGCCATCGGACTGGGCGGCGCGCTGTGCGCCCTCGGCGTTTGGGCGGCCAGCGCCGCGCTCGGCGGGCATCTCGTGGGGGGGCCGACCCTGTTGCGCCTCGCGTTCGTGGCGGCGTCGAGCTGCATCGGCGTAACGGTGTATTGCGGCGCGCTTCGGGCGCTGCGGGTGGAGGAGCTTGCAGAGGTTGCCGCCCTGGCGGTGCGCCTCGCGCGTCGGTGAGGGCGAGCAGGGGAGGGGTCGAAAATCGCCTCGCCCACCGCGGTGGGAGAGGCCGGCCGCGCCCATCGGGCGCGGCCGGGTGAGGGTGGCCCCTGGGGCGCCCCCACCCCCACCCTCCCCCGCTGCGGCAGGGGAGGGTGCATGACCTTCGCCCCCACCCTCCCCCGCTGCGGCAGGGGTCGAAAATCGCCTCGCCCACCGCGGTGGGAGAGGCCGGCCGCGCCCATCGGGCGCGGCCGGGTGAGGGTGGCCCCTGGGGCGCCGCCACCCCCACCCTCCCCCGCTGCGGCAGGGGGTCGAAAATCGCCTCGCCCACCGCGGTGGGAGAGGCCGGCCGCCCCTATCGGGCGCGGCCGGGTGAGGGCGGAACCCTACACGCCGACGTTGTAGTGCGCGAACTCCTGGCTGCGCGTGCCGAGCCTGCGCGCGCCCGTCGCCGTCACGGCCACCACGTCACCGAAGCGGGCCACGCTTCCCTCGTCGGTCGCCCGCTCCACGGCCGGCTTGATGACGAACACGTTGCCCTCCTGCAGCGGTCGCTCGAGGATCCCGGGCGGGTACGGCGGGGTCGTGATGAGCGGCCCCTCGTCGCCGAGTCCGCGCCCGTGAAGGACGACGCGCGCGCCCCATCCGCTCACCCTGGGCGTGGCAGCGCATACCTCGATAAGCTGGCCGTACGTCACGCCCGGCCTCATCGCCGCCACCGCGCGCTCGAACGATTCGACCGCCACCTTCCACGCGTCTCGACAGGCGTCGGGCACGCGGCCGACGAAGGTCGACTGGTCGATCTGCGCGGTGTACCCGGCCCAGCGTCCCTCGATCTCCTGCAGGATGACGTCGCCATCGTTCAGCACGCGACGCGCGGGCTGGGTGAGCCGACCGGAGAGGTGGCCGATGGGTCCGGAGTCCCATGCAATGAGGAAGGGCAGCGTGCCGTCGCGCTCGATCTCGGCGGCCATCATCGCGGCGTTGCACGCGTTCTCGGTCACGCCTGGGCGCGCCACGCGCAGCAAAGCCTCGAGGGCGGCCTCTGCCAGCTCCGTAGCCTTCGTCAAGAAGTCGATCTCCTCCGCGCTCTTCGTGATGCGCGCCTCGCCGATGACGTCCGTCGCGCTCACGATTCGGGCCCGCGGGAACTCCCGGCGGATCGCGTCCATTAGGTTCGCGCCGACCACCCCGTCCGGAGCCCGCATCAGGGAGATGACGCCCGCCTTTAGACCGCAGATCCCGATGGTCGCGCCGTCGGCGCCGATCTCCTTGAGGGCGCCGACGATCGCGTCGTTGAAGGCGCGCCGAGGCGTGCGCACGTCTTCCATCCAGCGCGGGATCATTCTGGTGCTGGGGCCACCAAAGCCGATCACCTTGCCATTCAACGGAAAGATGCAAGCGACCTGCTCGCCGTTGAGGCCGAACTGCGTCAAATATCGGGCATCGGCCTGGTACTTGTCGTTGCTACCCGTGTTGGGAGGTGCCAGCAGCACGTCGATCCCATTCTCGACCATGAGCTGCCGCACGCGAGCCCACCGGCGGTCCCGCTCGGCCGTGGAGAAGCTGGGAAGCGCGGATTCGGTGGCGCTGGCCCGCATCGTCGTCCCTCCCGCTGGTTGATCCCTGCGATCATACACAAGCACGATCCCGCGCCCGCGAGGTTCGGTCGCCGACCCCTATCATGAGCAGGCGATGGCGATTGGACGACGCGCCCCAACGCCCTTCGTCGGCGTCGATCTGACCGCAGACGCGCGCCCGACGGATCTGGCCGCGCTGAACCGCGGCGGGACCGTCGTGTCCTTCAGCCAGGCGGTGACCGACGACGAGCTGTCCGAGGCCCTTCGCGGCCTCGGGGCGCGCGTGGCCGCGGTGGACTCGCCGATGGGCCTCCCGGCCGGTCTCTGCTGCCTCGAGGAGAGCTGCGCGTGCGCGCCGACCGGCGGGACGGGGCGCAGCGCCGAGCGCGAGCTGGCGAAGCTGGGCATCCCCTGTTTCTGGACGACCAAGCGCTCCATCATCAAGCGCATGGTGTATCGGGCCATCCGCCTGAAGTCACGCTGGGAGGATGAGGGCATCGAGGTGATCGAGGTGTTTCCCTACGCGGTGAAGCGCATCATGCTGGGGCGGGCCCTGCCGAAGAAGTCGACGCCGGACGGCGTCGCGCGGCTGGTGGCGGGCGCTCGAGCCGCGCTGCCCGAGTGCCGCTGGCCCGATTACTGGGCGCCGGGGCACGACCAGCTCGACGCGCTGTACTGCGCGATCACCGCGCGGCTCTACGCCCTCGGCGAGACCGAGGCGCTCGGCGACCCGGCGGAGGTGCCCATCATCATCCCGCGCCGCCCTGTCAGGTCGCGAGCGGAATGAGGAAGTGGAAGCTGGTGCCGACCGGGTCGCGCGGCTCGACCCAGATGCGCCCGCCGTGCGCCTCCACGAGGCCGCGCGCGATAGCGAGCCCGAGCCCGGCGCCGCGGTGTTTCGCCGCGCCTTCCTGGCGGGAGGTCGGTCCCTCGCCCTGATAGAAGCGATCGAACACCCGCTGGGCGTCCTCGGTCGGCAGGCCGGGCCCGGTATCCGCCACCGTAATGCGCGCCGACGTCCCATCCGGTTGCGCCTCCACGCGCACGGAGCCGCCCGAGCCGGTGTAGCGTTGCGCGTTGTCGAGCAGGTTGCGGAGCACGCGCTGAAGACGCGGCGGATCCGCGGCGACGAGGGGCAGGCTCGGATCGACGGCCCACTCGAACGCGATTCCACGCTCCCCTGCCTGCGCGCGATACGCCTCGATGGTGTCGATGATGAGCTGGGGCAGCGCCGTCGGCTCGATGTCGAGGTGCAGCGCTCCGACCTCGATCTGGCTCAGCTCGAAAAGGTCGTCGATGAGTCGACTCAGCAAGAGCACGTCCGCGCGGATCAACCGAAGGAAGCGCGTGACCTCCGACGGCTCCGCGACCACGCCGTCGAGGATCGACTCGACCATTGCCTGCGCCGTGGCGAGAGGCGTTCGAAGATCGTGGGAGACGCCGGCGATGAGGTCACGCCGTGCCGTCTCGAGGTCCCGCTCACGCTGGAACATCTGTTGGAGCTGACTTGCCATACGGTCGAACGCCGCGCCGAGCTGGGCCAGCTCATCCGACCCGCTGGTCGCCACCCGGGCGCCCCAGTCGCCCTGGGCGAGGCGCTGAGAGGTGCGGGTGAGAGCGGCGATCTCGTCGGTGAGCCCGCTCGCGACGCTGTAGCCGAACGCGAGGGACACAACGGTGGCGAAGGCCAGCAATAGGAGAAGCAACGAGAGGTCGTGGCCGCTCAGGAACATGAGGACGGACGTGGCGGCTACCACGGCCAACACGACGACGAGGCCCGAGCCGTAGGCGACGAGCAGTCGCAGGCGGAGGCTGGGGAGCCGTGGTCCGAGCCAGCCGACGGCGAAGGCCCCGATGACGTACGACCCGGCGCCGCTCGCCAGGAGGAATATGGCCAGGGCCTGCACGTCCGAAGGAGGCGCGCCCATGCCGGCCCGGGCATAGACCAGGGCGGCGATGAGGGCGGTCGCGACGACGGCCGCGCTCGCGGCGAGCGCCCGACGACTCACGGGGCCGTGTCCGGGTCGAACTTGTATCCCATGCCCCAGATCGTCTTGATGTGGGCCGGACGGTCCGGGTCGCGCTCCACCTTCTCGCGCAGGCGACGCACGTGGACGGTGACGGTCCCCTGGTAGCCGAGGAACGTCGTGTCCCAGATCCGGTCGAGCAGCTCGTCCCGGGCCACGATCTGGCCGGGTCGCGTCATGAAGTAGTGCAGCAGGTCGAACTCCTTGGGCGTAAGCGCAACCGGATTGCCGCGAACACGACACGACCGCGTGGCCGGATCGAGCACGATGTCGCCGCCAACGAGGGCGCCGCCGGCTCCCACGAACGTGGCGTCCATCTCGACGCGCCGAAGCTGGGCCTTCACGCGGGCGACCAGCTCGCCGGGACTGAACGGCTTGACCACGTAGTCGTCGGCGCCTGCCGTCAGCCCGCCGATCCGATCATCCTCCTCACCGCGCGCGGTGAGGAGGATGATCGGCACCCGCATGCCGCGCTCCTCGCGGAGCCGGCGACACAGCTCCACGCCCTGGATCCCCGGCAACATGACGTCCAACACCACCAGGTCGGGTGGGTTCCGCGGGTCGCACGCGGCGCTCAGCGCGCGCTCGCCGTCACAGGCGGTCACGACGCCGAACCCCTCGCGGCGTAGGTATCGCTCGACAACCTCGACCACCATCGGCTCGTCGTCGACGACGAGGATCGTGGACGCCCTGGTCCGCGGCGCTGTCATCGCGATCCTTCCCCCGGCGGCGCCGTCACGTCCCGGCTGGCGTGCTGTCACCGCAGCCCGCCATCGTGCCTTGGCCCATATCGCTACCCATGGCGTTCGCGGTGCTTGCGCCGTCCGACGTTGCGGGCGAGGTCATCATCATGGAATCGCTCGCCGTCGATCCGGCGCTGCTCGCGTTGTCCCCCATGGTCATCGCGTCGCTCGCCATCATCTCGCCGCCGGACGCCTGCATCGCGCTGGCTCCGCCCGGCTCGTCCCCCATCATTGCCATCGCCGCTTCTGACGCCATCGTTCCCTGGCCCGACATCATTTGATCCGATACGCAGGCGGCCATGTCGTCCTGGACGGCCGCGTCCGCCGGTGTCAGGGCTGTACCGAACGTCGCGAGGATTACCGATACCATGGCCGCGATTCGGGTGGATGTTCGCACGTCCTTTCCTCCTCGATCTGAGCTGCGATCAGCAGACGTGATCTGCGATCCGTGGGCCACCGTATCAAGGAGTGACGGCGATGTTCCTTACGAACCTTACGTTTACCCGATTTCGTAAGCTTCGTAAGGACTGGGTCGCCCAAGCCGAGGACAATGATCGCGACGCGCCTGTCCGGCCATGCGAGGAGGCTGCCATGATGAAGGACCAACCAACCTACGGCGTGCTGCGTGGCGGCGCGACCGGTCTCGTCGCCGGGGGAATTGCGGTGGCCGCCATGCTCGGGTTCGGGCTGTTGACGGGCCAGATCACCCTCGCCGAAGTACTTGCCCAGACGATCGCGGGCGTCACCCCCATCGATCTCATCGAGCGCATGGTGATTACTTACGGAGAGGCGGCAAAGCATGCCCTGTTCGCTTCCGGCATCGTCGGCATTCTGATTGCCGGGACGGTCATCGGAATCGTCGCCGGCGCGCGACGGTGGCCGCGAGCGACGCTCGTCCCAGTTGTCCTGGCGTGCGCGGTAGTCGCCGCTGGCCTGCTCCTCGTCGCCATCTTCATGGGCGTCCTCGGCTCACCGAACGTCAGCGTGGCTATCTCGATGCTCGTGAGCCTGGGGATTACCACCGGCGTCTACGTGATGGTTCTCGTTGCCGCTTTGCCTCGGCCCGCGCAATCCGACGCGCAGGACGATCCCGACAACGCCCGGCGCGCCTTTCTCAAGAACACGGCCTTGGGGATCGGCGCGCTGATCTGTGGT
Organism: Chloroflexota bacterium; assembly: GCA_035652535.1. Classification (NCBI taxonomy): domain Bacteria; kingdom Bacillati; phylum Chloroflexota; species Chloroflexota bacterium. The sequence goes on along the minus strand of DASRDP010000089.1, from coordinate 1,370 downwards.
GGCGGTATGCTGCGGTGGCTCGCCGACGTCGTCGCGACGCCACCACGCCTCGCCGCGCAGGGGATCGGAACGGTGCCCATGGATCAAGCGACGAGCGACGCGCTGGTCCAGGCGCTTACCGACGGCGTCCCCGGCGTGTCCTCCGAGGTCACGCCCAATGATCGGTTCTACGTCGTTTCCAAGAACGTATTCCGCGACCCAGATGTGAACGCCGGTTCCTGGCGGCTGCAGATCAAAGGCCAGGTCGACCACCCGATGACACTCACGTACCAGGACGTGAAGAACCTGCCGCCAGTGACCCAGTATCTGACCCTCCAGTGCATCAGCAATGTCATTGGCGGCGACTTGATGGGGAATGCCCTCTGGCGCGGCGCGTCCCTCGCCGACCTCCTCCAGCAAGCGGGTGTGCGACCGGGCGCCGTCGACGTCATCCTCCGGTGCGCCGACGACTACACGGACAGCATCCCCATCGAGAAGGCAATGCAGCCGGACACGATCCTCGCCTATGAGATGAACGGCGAGGCGCTTCCCAAGATCCACGGCTATCCGGTCCGCCTCCTCGTGCCTGACATCTACGGAATGAAGAACGTCAAGTGGATCACGGAGATCGAGGTAGTGGAGTACGACTACAAGGGCTACTGGGAGAATCGCGGGTGGAGCGACGTGGCGGTGATGAACATCACGTCGCGCATCGACACGCCGCGGAACGGGCGGGACGTCCCGGCCGGGGCGAGCAGCTTTATCGGCGGGGTCGCGGTTGCCGGCCAGCGCGGGATCCAGCAGGTCGAGGTGAGCACGGACGGCGGCCAGACGTGGGCTCAGGCTGCGATCAAACCGGGGCTGGGGCAGGACACGTGGGTGCTGTGGCTCTACCAGTGGGACGTCCCACTCGACGACCGGGGCGACCATCGCGTGCTGGTGCGGGCGACGGACGGGACCGGCGCGCTCCAGGACGCCACGCCGCGCGACACGCTTCCCAGCGGCGCGACCGGCTACCACGCCATTTCGGTGCGAACGACGTAGCGCGGCGACCGAAGCGCCCCCTCACCCCTCCCTCTCCCCCGCCCGCGGGGGAGAGGGGTCTTGCGCGTGCTGAACCGCAGCGGCGCCAGGATAGCCCCTGCCTCAGCGGGGGAGAGGGGTTTTGCGCATGCTGAACGGCAGCGTCGCCAGGATAGCCCCTGCCTCAGCGGGGGAGGGGGGTTTTGCGCATGCTGAACGGCAGCGGCGCCAGGATAGGCCCCCGCCCGCGGGGGAGGGGGGTTTTGCGCATGCTGAACGGCAGCGGCGCCAGGATAGGACCCCGCCCGCGGGGGAGAGGGGTTTTGCGCATGCTGAACGGCAGCGTCGCCAGGATAGGCCCCCGCCCG
>DASRDP010000088.1 GCA_035652535.1 Chloroflexota bacterium | reverse complement strand
AAGGCGACCCTGACGGCATCGGCCCCGGGGCAGGGCACCGGCACCTTCCACTTCGTCAAAGAGTCCGGCCAGTGGAAGATCGATTCCGTGACGGCGCGCTGAGGGGATAATCGAGCTGGCCGGTGGGCGTGGCCGGTCGGCGGGGAGGCGCAGGGTTGCGAGTTTTGATGGCTATATGGGCGTTTCTCGAAACCATGCATCCCTAGAGGTTGCCGGCGCTGCGCTCACGCCGCGGCCCCTGCGTGACACCGGACACACGCCGCAGCCGGGCTGGAAGAGGCGTGTTGGTGGGTTGGTAGACTGGCGCATGGCCCGAGAACGATCCCGAATTTGCCCGAATGTCCGGCCGGATGGCGGGACGAAACGGCGAAGCGGGGCTGTAGGCGACCCCCAACTGAGACCATTGAAAACGGGAAGCTTCCAGCAGCTGACAGAGTCGTCTCTATCATCGGTACAGAACCCGCTTTAGACCGCCAGACCAGAGTGCACCATGTTCGAGCGATTTACTGAACGAGCCCGCCAGGTAGTGGTCCTCGCCCAGGAAGAGGCTAGGACCCTCAAGCACAACTACATCGGTACCGAGCACATCCTGCTTGGCCTCCTGCGCGAAGAGGAGGGCCTCGCAGCCCGTGTGCTGGAGTCGCTCGATATCACCGTCGAGCGGGTCCGCGCTCAGGTGGTGCGGATCGTCGGCTCTGGCGAGGAGGTCACTTCGGGCCAGATTCCATTTACGCCGCGCGCCAAGAAGGTGCTCGAGCTGGCCCTTCGCGAGGCGCTGAGCCTCGGCCACAACTACATCGGTACCGAGCACATCCTGCTCGGGTTGGTGCGCGAGAACGAAGGCGTCGCTGCTCGCATCCTGCTCGATTTCGACGCGGATTCCGAGAAGATCCGCAACGAGGTCATCCGGATGCTGTCGGGGCCCGGGAGCCGTCAGCGCTCCGGGGCTGGTGCCGGTGCCGGTTCGGGCGTCTCGGAGGGGAAGAAGTCCTCGAAGCTGCTCGACCAGTTCGGTCGTAATCTCACGAAGCTCGCCGCCGAGGCGAAGCTAGACCCGGTGGTGGGACGCGAGACCGAGATCGAGCGCATCATGCAGATCCTCTCGCGGCGCACCAAGAACAACCCGGTTCTGGTGGGTGAGCCTGGGGTTGGCAAGACAGCGGTGGTGGAAGGTCTGGCCCAGCGCATCACTTCAGGCGACGTGCCCGAGCTGCTCAAGGACAAGCAGATCTACACGCTCGATCTCGCCGCCCTGGTCGCCGGCTCCAAGTACCGCGGCGAATTTGAGGAGCGGCTGAAGAAGGTGATGAAGGAAATCACCCAGCGCGGCGACATCATCCTGTTCATCGACGAGCTTCACAACCTGGTCGGCGCGGGCGCCGCCGAGGGCGCGATCGACGCCGCCTCGATCCTCAAGCCGGCCCTCGCGCGTGGAGAGTTGCAGACCGTCGGCGCTACCACGCTCGAGGAGTACCGCAAATACCTCGAACGCGACTCAGCCCTCGAACGCCGCTTTCAGAAGATCACCGTCGACCAGCCGAGTACCGACGAGACGGTCCAGATCCTGAAGGGCCTGCGTGACCGCTACGAGCAGCACCACAAGGTCAACATCACCGAAGAGGCGCTGCAGGCTGCGGCGGACCTGGCCGACCGCTACATCTCGGACCGCTTCTTGCCCGATAAGGCGATCGATCTGATCGACGAGGCCGCCTCGCGTATGCGCATCAAGTCGATGACCTCGCCGCCCGTCTATCGGGAGCTCGAGGACCAGATCGAGCAGACTCGCCGAGCCAAAGAGGACGCGATCGAGAACCAGGAGTTTGAGAAGGCGGCCAACCTCCGCGACGAGGAGCGACGCCTCACTAAGAAGAAGCGTGAGCTGGCTGAGCAATGGGAGGCAGGCGAGTCGACCGAGCGGCCCGCGATCGGCGAAGAGGAGATCGCCGACATCGTCTCAATGTGGACGGGGATTCCCGTGTTCAAGCTGACTGAGGCTGAGACGGCAAAGCTCATGCGGATGGAGGACGAACTGCACAAGCGGGTGATCGGCCAGCATCCGGCAATCGAGGTCGTCTCCAAGGCGATCCGCCGTTCCCGCGCCGGGCTGAAGGATCCCAAGCGACCCACGGGTTCCTTCATCTTCTTGGGGCCCAGCGGCGTGGGCAAGACCGAGCTTGCACGGACGCTCGCCGAGTTCCTCTTCGGCGATGAGGACACGATGGTCCGGATCGACATGTCCGAGTACATGGAAAAGCACGCCGTGTCCAGGCTGGTTGGCTCACCACCGGGCTACATCGGTTACGACGAGGGTGGCCAGCTGACCGAGGCTGTGCGCCGCAAGCCCTACAGCGTGCTGCTGCTCGACGAGATCGAGAAGGCACACCCGGACGTGTTCAACATCCTGTTGCAGATCCTCGAGGACGGAAGGCTCACCGATGCGCAGGGCAGGACGGTGGATTTCCGTCACTGCATCGTGATCATGACCTCGAACATCGGAGCCGCCGAGATCTCGCGCAACACGCCGCTCGGTTTCGCGGTCTCGGACGACGAGACCGGCCTCACTTACGAGGACATGAAGAACCGCATCATGGGCGAGCTAAAGAAGGTATTCCGGCCGGAGTTCCTCAACCGTATCGACGAGGTCATCGTCTTCCACAAGCTGGCCAAGGACGAGATCAAGGAGATCGTCGACTTGCTGCTGCGGAGGATCCGCGAGTCGATGGCCGAGCGCGAGCTCCAGCTCGAGCTTTCGGAGGACGCGAAGGACATGCTCGTCGACAAGGGTTGGGATCCCGCGATGGGCGCCCGTCCGCTGCGGCGCGCCATCCAGCATTACGTCGAGGATCCGCTGGCGGACTTCGTTCTGCGCGAGCAGGTGCCGTCGGGTTCGACGGTGCAGGTCAACGCGCCGACCGAGGACGGCGACCAAAACGACGAGGTCAAGCTCACGGTGATCCAGCCGCGACCGAAGCCCACCCCGGTCGGCGTCGGCGCGGAGGGTGGCGGCGAGGACGAAACGCCGCCCGAAAGCCCGGACGAGCCAGCGACTTCCGAGTAGCTTCTAGCCCCATCCGAAGGCGCTACTGGGGCCTCCGAGGGCGTTGGTGGGCTCGATCAGGTCGGTCTTCGGGTGGACGGGCAGGATCACGCGCTTGCGTGGTCTTTGATTGAAGTTGAAGTCCTTGACCAGATCGCCCAGCTGGGGCGCGTTTTCGCGCACGTCGGGGCGGGGGTCGGGCCGGCCGTCTGTGCTGGGGTCTAGCCTCGCCCGGTTGAGGAAGTCGTCTTCGATGAACTTGGCGTAGGCGTCGAAGCTGAGGGTTTGGTGGTCGATGTAGCCGCGCTTGGCGTAGGGGCTAATGACCAAACCCGGGACACGCAGCCCGTAACCGTTTTCGTCCACCTTCGGGGGAACGGCGCTGTCGTAGAAACCGCCCCAGTCGTCCCAGCTGAGAAAGATCGCGGTTGACCTCCACTCAGGGCCGCGCATCAACGTGTTGATCAATCCGGTGACATACGTCTGGCCGGGGCTGATTCGCGCGTCCAAATTGTGCTCAGAGACGAGGTAGTTCGGCACCACCCATGAGACCGCGGGCAGTGTCCCACCGGTAGCGGCGGCGAATAGATGCTTCACCGACTGGATGTTCTTGGTCTGGTGGTCGTTGCGGACGGTGTCGAACCACTTGAGCGGATACCAGATCGAGGCCGATTGAGGGCCATTGGTGACGGGTGCGCACGACTGGGTGGTGTTCGAAATGCACGGAGGCTCGGTGCCGTTGAACATGTAGTAGCGCCAGCTCACGTGGTGCTCGTGCAACAGGTAGGTCAAGTCGGTCCACGCGTAAATCGGCGCCTTTGCGCCCTTCCAGCCGGGAGGGGGAGGCGGATACCCCGGCACATTGGTGCAACTGGCTGGATCGTTGTGCTGGGTGCAGCGCGCGGACCACAGGGAGGTCAAAAAAAGGTGTGAAGGCAGGCTCCAAGAGGCCACCGAGCCGAACATGTGGTCTTGGAGCACGAAGTCGTGGGCGTATTTCCAGTAGTTGGGGATGTCCTTGCCGGTGTGGTAACCCATCACGTCGTCCGGAGGCGTCCCCCTGTACTTACGCTTTTCCTCTTGGCGGATGAAGCCGTCCATCTTGCCGCCGTCGATTACTTCTTGCGCGGTGTGAAAGCCGTACGGCCCGCCGGCGTTGAGGTCGTGGCGGTCGTGGAAGGGGCGCACACAGTGCTCGCCGGGGTCGGGGATGCACGGGACCTTGCCGCGGTGGCCGGCGAGGCCGGGGATCCCGTCTGCACGCGGATAGGTGCCGAAGTAGTTATCGAACGAGCGGTTCTCCTGCATGATGATCACGATGTGGCGGATCTTGTGGATCCCGCTGAGCCGCAAGTGACTACGCAGCGAAGCGTCAAACTGGGCACGGTCCGTGGGCGAGCTGCTCGCCGAGCCCGACCTACTCGCCACCGCGACGGCGATTACCACCGCTAGAGCCAGCAACGCGGCCAACCTCGCCACCCTCATCTATCTCGCTCCTCCTGCGTCAGCCCGCAGGCTTCTTGTTCCGGTACCAGTAACGCAGCACCTTGATCGCCGGGTAGCGCGGCTCGTCGTTGCCGCTATCGGTTTTACGGAGACCGGGATTCGATGAGAAGTACCAAAAGTTCATCCCCTTGAAGAACTTAACCGGGTACCACACATCGAACGCCGCGGTGTACCCATTGGCCTGCGCAGTCGGGCTGTAAGTGCCAAGCGGCGTAATGACCCAGGGCTGAGCGAATGTCCCCGTGTACGGCGTGTACCCGATCTCCCCGAACATGATGTCCCGGTGATATTTGCGGTGGAGTCTGCCCAGGAGCGAGCTCCAGCGGGACCAGCCTGAAACCAAGTCGGGCACGTCATAGGCGCCGTCGCGGTTCAACGTCCAGTAGGCGGAGATGTCGATTACATCGACAGCGTCCCACCAGGAGATGTTGTGTTCCGTGAGCGCGTTGTGGTTGGCCTGATATGTGACAAACCCGGTCCGAAAGACCTGTCTCACTTGGCGAACTAGGGCTCTCCAGTCGCCCGCGTACTTCTGCATGCTCTGCATTTCTGTGCCGACGACGAATCCTTGGACGTCCTCCTTTTGCGCCAGCCTCGCGAAGCGCAGGATGTAGGCGTCGTAGCTGGCGAACCATTGTGGGACCGAGCTCGGAGCGATCAGACCGCGCCATCGGCCGTTACGGAGGTCGATGTAGGGCTTCAGGATCACCCGAAGGTGTGCTGCGCGTGCGGTCTGTATGGCCGCGACGAGATTCGCAGCTGGCACCGTCTCCCCGCCGGGAGTGATGTCGGTGGAGGTCTGGTCGTCCTGCTCCCAGACGACCAGAAGGGTGACCGTGTCTACTCCGCGCCGCTTCAGCGATTGCACGAGCTTGCCGAAGCCTGGACTCCCATAGGCATTAGGGCCCCAGTCTGCGATCGTCACACCGCGCTGGAACGGGACCGGGCGAAGATTTGCCGTGGAGGCCCGGGCGGACGTCGCGGCGAGCCCGATGACGAGCGCAACCGCGACCAATAAGCCAGTTCGGATCGATCTCATAAGCGCCCCAGTCCGCGAACTTACCGCACGACAATCACGCTAGGCAACCACCCTACCGCGCCGACGCCTGTTCGGTTTACCCCCATCCAGATGCGCCTCTGAGGCCTCCAGCTCCGGTCCCCGGCTCGATCATGTCGGTCTTTGGGTGGACCGGCAAGATCACCGGCTTGCGTGGCTTTTGCTTGAAGTCGAAGTCCTTGGCCAGGTCGCCGAGTTGGGGCTCGTTCTCGCGCACGTCGGGGCGCGGATCGGGCCGACCGTCCGTCGCGGGATCCAACCGCCGCCCACGGAGAAAGTCGTCCTCGATGAACTTGTTGAACGCGTCGAAGCTCAGGACTTGATGATCAATGAACCCGCGCTTCGCGTACGGTGAGATCACGATCGCCGGAACGCGCATGCCGTAGCCGTTGCCGTCGACGATCGGGGGAGCGACGTGATCGTAGAAGCCTCCCCAGTCGTCCCAACTCAGAAAGATTGCGGTAGAGCCCCAGTCAGTGGAGTTCATGATCGCGTTGACAACGTTCGTGACGTGTCCCATACCCGCGGAGATCGAATGGGGCGGGTGCTCCGAGACTTTGCTATTAGGCACTAGCCAAGA
>DASRDP010000087.1 GCA_035652535.1 Chloroflexota bacterium | reverse complement strand
TCGGCGGATCAAAGGGCCACCATTCCCGATAGCGCTCCATCCCCGCCCCCGATGCGAACTGCGCCGATTCATACAGCGCCGCGACGTACCGTGCATAGCGCTCCCGCCCGGGGTGTATAGGATCTGTCGGTCCCCGCACATGACCGAATTGACCGCCCCACGGCCGCGTCTTATAAAAGGTGTCAGTACCGTCCAACGTCTGGAGGAGTGCTGACATGCCGAGCGCAGCGGATACCGCACCGGTCGTCGAACGCATCGACCCCTACGAAGAGTGGCGCCAACGCGAAGAGGTGCCGCTGGTCGGCGGCATCTACATTCGCGACATGAAGAAGGTCGAGGTGGGGCCGTGGCCGCGCAAGGGGGTCAACGGCGCGCTCTGCTACCTCGACGGCGATGACGAGCAGGACGAGCACATCGTCGAGATCCCGCCCGGCGGCAAGACGATTCCCGAGCACCACCTGTACGACGAAGCGATCTACGTCGTCTCCGGGCGGGGGACGGCGAGCGTGTGGTTCGACGAGAAGCGCAAGCAGACCTTCGAGTGGGGCGAGGGGAGCTTCTTTGTCCTGCCCACCAACATGACATACCAGTTCTTCAACATGAGCGGATCGGAGCCGGCGCGCTACTTCTCGGTGACCAACCTCCCCGCCCTGATGCGCCAGTTCCACAATGAGGACTTCATCTTCGACTGCCCCTTCGCCTTCACCGATCGCTACTCGGGCAGCGACGATTACTTCAACGGCGAAGGAAAGCTGTATCGCGGCCGCCTGTGGGAGACGAACTTCGTCGCCGACATCCGCAAGATGAAGCTCTTCGAGTGGAAGGAGCGAGGCGGCGGCGGCACCAACGCCTTCTTCATGCTGGCAGGCGGCACGATCAACTCCCACGTCTCCCGCTTCCAACCAGGGACGTACAAGAAAGGGCACAAGCACGGCCCCGGCGCCCACCTCTACATCATCCAGGGCGAGGGGTACGTCCTGACCCAGCGGGAGAAGGAAGAGCGGATCCGCTGCGACTGGAGCGAGGGAAGCCTGTATCTGTCCGGCGCGGGCCCAGGGCTCTGGCACCACCAGCACTTCAACGTGGGCGCGACGCCAGCCGCGTACCTCGTGCTCGGGGTCAATAAGTCGCGCAGGCTCGCTACGAGCCGCTGGAACGCCGCCACGCGCACCGACAAGAACTTGGCGGACGTGAGCGCGAAAGAGGGCGGCTGGCAGACCGAATACGAGGACGAAGACCCCGAAGTACACCGGATCTTCGAGGCCGAGCTGGCCAAGCGCGGGGTCACCTGCCGGATGAAGAACCTGGTGCCTTGGTGCACGGGCGAGGTGGGACCGACCCAGCAGGGTGAATGGGGCGACGAGCACTGACGCGCATGCGCGCGGCGGCCAACTGACCGAAGGACCGAGCTGGGTTCGGGACCTTACGCCGACTCGGCGCTGCGAGGCCTGGCGCCGGAGCGTCGACCCCGGTGCGAAGCCGACGCAAAACGCGGGCGGGCCGTGCGCTTCGCCGCGGCGGCATTCGGCTGGGGAGTCGCCGATTCGCGCGCCGCACGCCGCGGGCGGTCCTCCGGACCCGCGGCCGTCGCCGCCGCGTCATCGCCAGGAGCTCCCACCCCGGTGCGAGCGGGGAAGGCAGCTCGCGGCAACCGTCGACCCAGCGTCTTTTCGATCTGGAGGAGCTTGGGCCGTTCGTCGGGCGTCACGAACGTGATGGCCTCGCCCTCGCGACCCATCCGCCCCGTGCGGCCGACGCGATGGGTAAATAGCTCCGCCGATTCCGGCAGCTCGAAGTTGATGACTTGACCGATGCTTTCGATGTCCAGCCCGCGCGCGGCGACGTTCGTGGCAAAGAGAATCGGCAGCTGACCGGAGCGAAATGCGGACACCACGCGCTCGCGCGCGCTTTGGCTCAGGTTGCCTTGGAGCGCGGCGACCGGGTAGCCCTGCTGAGCGAACTGCCGAGCCAGCTTCTTGACACCGTGCTTTGTTCGACCGAACACGAGCACGCTGCCCGCCTCCCGGCGGTCGAGGAGGGTCATCAGGGCGCCAACCCTGGCCCCTGGTTCCATCTCGTACACGACGTGCTGGATAGCGGGCGGCGGCGCATCGATCGAGTCGGCCCTCACGGCGAGCGGCTCGCGCAGGTATCTGGTCGCGGCGCTGGCCACCCACTCGGGCATCGTGGCCGAGAACATCGCGGTTTGCCGCCGCGCCGGGGTTTGCGCGACGATGCGCTCCACGTCCGGCGCGAATCCGCGGTCGAGCATCTCGTCCGCTTCGTCCAGCACGACGACTCGGACGCGATCCAGCTTCAGGTTTCCCTGGCGGATGTGATCCAACGTGCGCCCGGGCGTCCCGACCACGATCTGCGTCAGCGTGAGCGCGTCGCGCTCTGGGCCCAGCGATCGGCCGCCATATAGGAGCGAGACCCTCAGCCGCCTACCCGCCGCGAGCTGCGTGAGGACTCCGGCGACCTGGATTGCCAGCTCACGGGTCGGAACAAGAACGAGTGCCTGCACGAACGGCGCGCGCGGGTCACACCGCGCGGTGATCGGGAGGGCAAAGGCGAGCGTCTTCCCCGATCCGGTCCGAGCCTGACCGACCACGTCCCGGCCGGCCAGCATAGCCGGCAGTGCCTGGGCCTGGACTGGAGTGGGACACGTGATCCCCAAGCGTGCGAGAACCGCGGCGGTGTCCTCCGGGACTCCCAGCCCAACGAATGACTCCGGCGCCCCGATCAACGAGCGCCACTCTGATGGGAAGACTTGCCCGCCGAACGGCGAGCTAGGCGTAAACGTTGCAATACTGACCTCTCTGTCGAGATGATAGGCAGCCACTGGAAAGGCAATCGGGAGGACAGGCTCGGAGAGGCTTGTGCCGTTGACCCAGCCGGGCGGCCAGTGCGCAGTGGTGCGTAGCGCTTGACGCCACTATACACGACTTGGGCGCCGCCCGGTGACGCGGAACGCACGCGACCAGCGCCGCCTCGCGCTAAAGGTATGGCCGGCGAGTTATTGGGTTGCCGATGGGGCGCGCGCGAGGCGTGCCCTGAGCAGCGCCCCCATCTCGCTGCCGTGCAATGGGAGCTTCAGAAACAGGTCAGTGCACGGCGCCTGTGGCGGCTCTGCAGGTCCGGCCGCTATCTCCTCGTCGGTGGCGCGGCGAGACGCCTTGCGGCTGCTCGGCCAGCCGGGGAGCACATAGCGAAGGTGAACGGCGGACTCCTCCGCGCTCGATTCCTCGCACTCATCGGGGAGCATCTCCGCGAGCAGGCGCCAAGGAATCCACTTCAACTCCCATCCGTTCGAGCTGGAAGGGCCCATGAGCATGAGCCGGTCCGACGTGATGGCGACGGTGAGATCTGGTCCCGACATGAATACGCCGTCTAGCACCTCACCGGGACGCAGCTGTTGACGGAGGATTGCCTCGTATCCTCCCATTGCCTTCGTACTCTGATTCAAACGTGAACCCTCCATCATCGCAGCGTCTACCCTCTATAGGGTACACGTTCGCGCCGGATTGTGCGCCCGGGGCCTCCTGGTGCAATAATCGGCCGGTTTGGGAAATGCGCGGCGCTGGGCCAGAATGCGCCGTCGCGGTGGAGGACGTGGCAGATGCCAATTGCGCCTGGAGAGCACGCCGACATGCTTCGGGCAGTCGGGCGTCTTCTCGACGCGGAGTTCGCGGAGCGCGTCGAGCTAGCGAACGAGGACGACGTGCTCGGGCTCTCCTGGCACCGGAAGGGGCTGGGCGTCGACCGCCGGCACTATCAGGACCAGAATCTGGAGGAGCTCCGGAAGGTCGCGAAGCAATCGCGCGGCACATTCCGCGGTGAGCCGAAGGACAGCCTTGCCGAGCTCCTGCGCACCATTGGGCAGGACCTGGATCGCGAGGGTGCGAGCTTCACCCGCATCGTGCAGGAGCCCGGAGTCATCACCGTCCACCTCGCCGCGGGGGCGCCACAGCCCGAGCGGCGATACCTCATAACTGAGCTTGCCGCCAGCAGCCGCCTGCGCCGCGAGCTGCGCAGCGCATCCGAGCCGGTCGAAGTCGATCCCGGTAGCAAGTTCGAGCCGAGCTGGCAGTCTCGGCCATCCGAGGAGCGTCCGCGCTCTGAGTCGTGGGGGGCGCAGACCGAGACGGGGCCCCTCTCGCGACGCTTAAACAGGTGACAACCTCAGTCGAACAGCGCCAGGTCGATAATCTGGCCCATTCGCCGGTAGCCTGCGTCGCTGGGATGGAGGTGATCGCCGCAGTCGTACATCGGGAGCATGCGCGTTGGGTGTGACGGGTCGCGCAGCGCGCCTTCGAAGTCGATAACCGCGTCGAATGCGCCGCTGCTTCGGATCCACTCGTTCACGGCCTGTCGTTTGGCCTCCCCCTCCGGCGTGTAGAAACCGGGGTTGAACGTCTCGTGCTCGAAGGTCAGGAGGGTCCCCCCCAAGACCTTGAGCCCGTGGGCGTGTGCACGGATGACGAGCTGCTCCAGCCCCCGGATCATCTCCTCGGCAGTCACCACCTCTGAGGGCCTCTGGTTTCGATTTCGAATATCGTTGATTCCCAGCAGGACGATGACGTGCGTGACGCCGGATTGAGCGAGGACGTCACGATCGAAGCGCCGTAATCCGCTCTCGGCGCGCGTGTCGAACAGAATCCTGTTCCCGCCGAACCCCTGATTCATCACGCCGAGCCGGCGGCCGCCCCGACGCGCAGCCAGCCGCCGGGCGAGCTCGTCCGGCCAGCGCGCATGGGCGTCCACCGTCGAGAGGTTGCCGTCCGTCAGCGAGTCGCCGAACGCGACGATTCCGCCCACGTCGGGCGGCGCCCAGACCTCGACTGCGCTGAGGAGCGCAACCGCCTGCGTGGCTTCCCCGACCGGCAGCCGCGGCTCGTCGACGAAGCAGCCGACGGGGGAGATGTAGCTCGTCTGGCGCGAATTGCTGTGGCCAGTGAAACAGAAATCGCCGGGTATGTCGGCAGGCAGGTAGACGCTCACCGCCAGGTCCGCAAGGGGCGGGACTTCCAGCTCCACTGGATCGCTCACAGCGAGGGCGCCCGCCGGGATCGTCGCCACGGGCAATCCGCCGAAGGTCACCGGTCTGACCGAGTCCTTGGCGGCCTCATCCCCGGCGAGGCGAAGCGCCACCCGGATCGGGCCCACGGTCAACCTGCTCGGACCATACGCGTTCGACAGTCTCAGGCGCAGCCGCGAGCCGCCGATGCTGACGCGCGGCGCCATCCGCACCGTTCGACCGACGAGATCGATCGTCTCGATCGGCGCGGGCGTGGAAGTCCATGTGCCAACCCAGTGACCGGCGCTCTCTTTCAATGCGGTTCTCCTGATTCGAATACGCCACAGGCTTCTCGCGTCGCGCCCAAACGCGACCTCCATGGCCTCCGTGTCGCGACATCTGCTATTGTGCGGCCATCGTCGGCCACGATGAGCGGCTCACGCTGAAATTGGAGGAAACAACCGTGCGCGAGAGACCTCGCTACGTCCCGCCGGTGGTCACGCGCTCGCGGCTGGTGCTGGAGATGGCTTACGAGCTGGTCGGGGAGCGCAACTGGGACGCGCGTCAAGCTCGCATCATGCTGCGGGTGCAGGGCAGCAAGAACCCCTGGACCGTGACGCTGGACGGCAGCGACACGCCGTCCAGCATCGACTTGGTCGCGCGGGGTGAGGCGCAGATCGCCATCATCAATCCAGCCAATCCGCTCGGGGTGGCGCTTCGGGGCAACGGACCGTTCCGGGAGCCGATTCCCGTCCGGGTCATCACGGTCATTCCATCCCTGGATCAACTCGCCTTCGCAGTCCACGAGCGCACCGGAATCCGCTCCCTCGCGGAGCTGCGCCAGCGAAAGTACCCGCTGAAGATCTCCATGCGGTCCCAAGCCGAGCACTCGACGTATTTCATTGCCGGCGAGGCGCTGAATGCGCTGGGCTTCTCACTGGCCGACATCGTCTCCTGGGGCGGGAGTATGCACTACCATCCGTACCCGCCCGACGTGGACGCCGTGGTCCGAGGCGACGTCGACGCGATCTTCGACGAGGCCGTCGACGAGTGGGCGGATCGCGCCATCGAGGCGGGCATGCGCTTCCTGAGCCTCGACGAGGCCCACCTCCAGCAGATGGAGGCGATGGGATTCCGTCGGGCCCGCATCAAGAAGTCCGTCCATCCGGGCCTCTCGCGCGATGTCGACACCCTCGACTTCAGCGGATGGCCCATATTCACCCACGCGAACGCGCCGGACGATCTGGTCCGCGCGTGCTGCGCGGCGCTAGAAGCCTCCAAAGAGCGGATTCCGTGGCAGGGCGTCGGCCCGCTGCCCCTCGAGCGGATGTGCTTGGACACCGAGGACGCGCCCCTCACGGCGCCGCTTCATCCGGCTGCCGAGCGCTTCTGGCGGGAGCGCGGCTACATCACCTAGTCAGCGAGGCTGCCACAGATGGGCGTTGCGGGTATACGTCCCGAAGTCCATGCTGAAGTCGCCGGCGCCGTCGAAGTCGTCGAGCGCCACAACGCGGCTGGAGACACCGACCTGATACGGGGTGAAGTAAAGCATGAGGAACGGGAGCTGATCGACGACGATGTCGCTGATCGCTTTCATCGCTCGGACCTGCTCGTCGGTCGACACACTCGCCCGATACCTGTGGATCAACTCGTCCGTTCGCGGGTCCTGGTAGCCCCGCCGGTTCCCGGTCCATCGCGTCTCCGCGCTCGCGGCCGGTCCCTCGATCTGCTGAAGGATCTCGTCACCATGGCCGGCTGAGCTGACCTCCCAGCCGGGGAAGTTGGACCGATACTCCGGATTGCGCACCTGCGTGGCGGGAATCACCACCTCTTCCGTTTCCAGACCGATCCGCCGCCAGGTATCGGCGATCGCGGCCGTCTCCTGATCGCGGTCCCGCCCGCCGGTGCCCCACAGGGGCGCGCGAAATGTTCGGCCATCCGGCGCCCGTACGCGTCCATCCGCGGCCGCGGTCCAGCCGTTCTCCGCAAGGACCGATCGAGCACGCTGCGGATCGTAGCCGTACACGCGCAGCGCGTCTTTCACAGCAGGGTAGAGGGGATCGCCAGGTGGCAGCATCTCATAGGCGGCCAACTCGCGGTGGCCGCCCTGCAGCGCCTCCGAAAGCGCCTCACGATCGATGGCCATGTACAGGGCGCCACGGATCACTGGATCGAGCGCAGTCGGCTCGATCTGTACGCCCGGGCGAAGCTGAGGAGAGAGGTATCGGGACGCGCCGGGCTGCACGTACACCGCGCCCTCGCCGCTCTGCCGCCAGCGATCCGCCAGCTCGAACCCTTGATTTGTGCTGACGGTGTCCTCCAGAAACATGTCTACCTGACCCGCGAGGATGTTGGCGTACAGCGAATTCGTGTCGCTGAATACTTTGAGGTAGATCGTGTCCAGCTTGGGTCGTCCCAGGAAGTACCCGTCGTAGGCGCGGAGGGTAATCGTGTCGGCTGGATCGAAGGTAGCTACTGCGAACGGGCCGAGGTTGACGTACTCCGATGTCCAGTACGGCAGGTTCATGAGGGCGTCCGCATCGTGGCTGCTCAGGTACGCGTCAAAGGCAGGGCCGAGGATGTGGCGAGGGAGTGGCCAGTAGGATTCGAGGCCCAGGCGATCGGCTTTGTAGTATGGCGCCGCGAAGGTGATTTGGAAGGTCCGATCGTCCGGCGCCTCGACGCTGTCGATCAATCGAATGAAGTTCTTCAGACCGAAGGGAATCCCGGGGTCACTGCTGACCTGAAACGTGAAGGCGAGGTCGTCGGCGGTGAACGCTACACCATCCTGCCAGGTCACATCGCCGCGAAGCACGTATCTGACGCGCATTTTCCCGTCGGCCTCGATCACGATGTCGCCGTTCTCGAGGGATGGAACGCGCTCCGTCAGCCGCGGCACCGGGCGACGCGAGTGGTCCGCTGAGCTGAACAGCGCGGCCGAGTGCAACTCGGAGAAGCTCCGCCAGGAGGAGGCTTTCCCGAGGGGCGCCATAGTGGGCACGGTGTTCAGGACCGCGAGCGTCATCGAGCCGCCCCTCGGCTCCCGTGGTGCGCCACCGGGCGATGTCTGCGGCGAGGGCGGTGCGCTGCATGCAAGCAGGCCGAGCGAGGCGATCACCACCAGCAACTGGACCGGGCGGGGACCGCGTCGACTCACCACTCCGGGACCGCAGAGACGCGCGCCGACTATCTCGCGTCCTCAGGCCAGTAGGGCGGATGGGGATCGTTGATCTCGAGGCGGTTGCCGGTTGGATCGAAGAAATAGAACGAGCGCCCCGTGAAGGTCCCGGTCTTGCGGTATTCCTCGTTGGAAACGCGGACGCCGTGCTCCTGGAAGGACTCCAGCGCGCGATCGTAGTCTTCGCTCGAGACGTAAAAGGCCTGATGGCAGAGCTGCGTGTTGTGCTCCTCCAGCTCCTCGAAGGGGCGCGCGTTTGGGCGGCCCACCAGGATGATGTTCACGTCCCCCGCCCGCACGCAGCGGCCGGTGGCGCCTACCTTGCCCCGGTATTCCATTCCCAGGACCTCGGTATAGAACTTCAGCGACTCCTCCACATCGTTGGCGGGCAGCGAAAAGTGGACAAGCCCTTTTGCGGTGACGAGCGCCATCCTGCTTCTCCTCGCATTGCCTCAGGCTGTTCGATTTGACGAGTATGCTTCGCGCGCGAAGGTAACGCAAGCGATTGGGATCGAGCTTGATCGACACGGCGGCGCTGGGACACTATGGGGAAATCGAGACTCAATCCTCGTCCAGTAGCCGGTCTGCGGGCACCAAGGCGCAGGCCCGCGTGAGGGAGGCAGCCATCGACCGCATTCGCCTCAACGACATGGAATTCTTCGCGAACCACGGAGTGCTTCCGGAGGAGCGCGCCCTCGGGCAGCGCTTCGTCGTGAGCGTGGAGCTTCGCGCGGACCTCCGCCGCGCAGGCGCCAGCGACGAGCTTGGCGACACCGTCAACTACGCGGCGGTGTTCCAGATCGTGCGCGAGGTGGTGACCGGCCCGGCCTGCTCACTCATCGAGACCGTCGCCGAGCGGATCAGCCGGCGGATTCTGGTTGAGCACCCCCGGGTGGAAAGCGTCGAGGTCCGCGTCCGTAAGCCGTCCGTACCGATCGCGGGCGCCGTTCTCGGGAGCTCCGAAGTGTGCATCGAGCGGACGCGCCAGGACGAGCGCGAAGAACCGTGAGGGTCCTGTGAACTCCTTCAAATTGCTGGACCCCGTTACGGTCTGTATCATGATTCTGGCGTTTCATGCCGTTTTCTGTGCCTTTGGCCCGTCCGTGGCGATCCCACCAGTCCATAGCCCCGCGGGCGCTCGCCGTCGCTCGGCGTGATTCAAGCCACCCTGACCAGAGGCGTGCAGGAGTTTCGCGTGCGGCGCGCGGTCATCCTCCATCGCGGCCGATTTGTGTCGCCACCGGGCCCGTTGGCGCTGCGGGTCCCCGTGCCGTCTGCCCGCTCGGTCCTCGGCGTTCTCGCCACCGTCGCGCTGCTCTTCCTCGGGGCGACATTTGGCGTGCAGCTCGCGTACGCCGATCGCATCCCCGCGGGAGTGCACGTTCTGGGCGTGGATCTGAGCGGTCGGACGAAGACAGAAGCACGCGGACTGCTCGAGGCGGCGGCGTCGTCGCTCTTGCGGAAGCCGGTCGCGCTGCGGGTTGAGGGACAGGAGTGGCCGTCATCCCCACGCGACCTCGGCATGACCATCGATACCGACGCGCTGCTCGACCAGGCGTACCTCGTAGGTCGCGAGGGTAACGTTCTTCAGCGAGTCATGGGTCCCTGGACCGCGATCCTGGCGGAAGAGGATTTCGCCGAGCCCGCGTTCGAGGTCGACGCCGATCAGGCCGCCCGAGCGCTTCGCGTCGTGGCCGCCGCGGTGGACCGCCCAGCCCAGGATGCGCGAATCGATCTGGTCCACTCGGGAGATGGAATCTCTGTGAACATCGTGGCAGAGGTGGAGGGAGCGCAGCTCGCCATGCCCGAGAGCGTCCAGGCCGTGCGCAGCGCGCTCAGCGGTCCACGCATTCCGCCCGCCATCGATCTGGAGATGGAGCCGGTGGCGCCGGGCGCAACAACGGCCGACTTCCAGGACGCCAAGCGCCGCGCTGAGCGCGCGCTGAGCGCTCCGCTCACCCTGACATTTGCAGATCGCACGTGGACACTGGACCAGGAACAGATCGCTCGCATGTTGACGTTTGCGCGCGCTCCGGGCGAGCCGGCGCAGGTGTCGGTCAACATCAGGGCGATTTCGGACACATTGGATCGAGTCTCTACGGAGATCGGTCGCGCGCCGATCGACGCACGCTTCGATTGGAACGGCGGAAACCTGAAGGTGATCCGGGAGAGCCGGGAAGGTCGCGGCGTCGATCCGTCGGCGGTGGCGACCCAGATCCGGGAGCATCTGTTCTCGAACGACCGCAACATCCCCCTGGCGCTCACTGTGACGCAGCCCAACGTCGCCAGCGGCGACGCCGACAAGCTCGGCATCCGCGAGCTGATTCGCGAGGGAAAGACCTCGTTCGCCGGGTCTGTTCCCGAGAAGGCTCACAACATCTCCCTCGCCGCGACCCGGCTGAATGGCACCGTGATCCCGCCGGGCGAGATGTTCTCGTTCAACAAAGAGGTGGGGCCGACGACCCTCGCGGCGGGGTTCCAGACAGGCTGGGGGATCACGCTATCGAAAACGGGCGCGCAGACGATCCCCTCTGTCGCGGGTGGGATCTGCCAAGTGGCAACGACGCTGTTCCACCCTGTCTTCCACGCGGGCTATCAGATCGAAGAGCGCCACTCCCACCTGTACTGGATCCCATCGTACGGCCAGCCGCCCCTCGGGATGAAGGGGCTCGACGCCACCGTCGACGAGGACTACGGTCTGGATTTTCGGTTCATCAATACCACGCCGGACTATCTGCTCATTCAGTCGCGCGTGGAGGGGTCTACGCTGATCTTCGACCTGTACGGCACCATCCCGACCTGGGACGTGCAGATCGACGGCCCTGTCGTCTCAAATGTCGTCCCGACCGATCGCGCGCTGGTCAGGCAGCCCGAGCCGACGATGCCGAGCGGCAAGTCGCTCCAGGTGGAGGGAGCCCAGGACGGGTTCGACGTCGTCGTCACGCGCACGGTCACCCAGGGGGATGACTCGCGAACGCTGCAGCTCAAGAGCCACTACATTCCGTCCCACAACGTCGTGTTGTACGGCGCCGGGCCCGCGTAGTAGTATTCCTCGCCACGCCCCCCGCTGCGCGCGAGACGCCGTCAAGACGCTCGGCAGCCACCCAGGAGAGCCACTCGATGACCGCATCCAACCGAACCGCACCCGCGAAGGTCAATTCCCGCCGGGCCGCCCGAATGCACGCGCGCGAGCAGCAACGACAGCGGGAGACGCGGAAAAAATACACGCAGATGGTCATCTGGAGCGTGGTGGCCATCGCCGTTATCGCCGCCGTGTCGTTCATCGTGGTGAAGTCGGTGCAGGCGCAGCCGGGCAAGCCGGTGCCCAACCAGGGGCAGACCCACATCGACAAGGGCGCCGCGCACGTCGCATACAACTCCAAGCCTCCCACGTCCGGTCCTCATTGGAACATCGCGGGAGAAGCGCCCGTGGACTGGGGCATCTACGACACCCAGATCCCCGACGAGGCGCAGGTCCACAACCTGGAGCACGGCGGGATCATGATCCAGTATGACTGCGACTGCCCTGATCTCGTGGCACAGCTCAAGGACTTCTACAACCGCTATGTGCCGACCCACAAGCTTCCGCTGTTCCCGAACAGCTCGAAGATCGTCATCGCGCCGTACAAGGGCCTGCCCGCGAAGATCACGTTGACGGCGTGGACGCGCATCGACACGATGGACGACTACGACGAGGCGCGGATTACGCGGTTCATCGAAGCCTGGCGCGACAAGGGCCCCGAGGCCGCGCCGTAGCGCACGGTCGCACCTCGACGAAGCGAAATCCTTCGGGCGGCGCCCCTACGACGTCGACAATCGGGCGCGCTCCTAACGGTCGTCATCTCCGACCAACATCCGGCGGTCAGGACAGGTGCGGCACAGCGAATCGAGCGCAGCCGAGGCGATCCTCCCGAGCGTAACGCCCGCTCGCTCCAACACCGACCGCAGCTCGAGTAGCGGCAGGCCGACGACGGTGAGATAACACCCCTCGATTCGTTCGACCGGATGGAACCCCTCGTGCTGGATGGCATAGGCGCCCGCCTTGTCCATCGGATCGCCAGAGGCGACGTAGTCCGCGATCTCGTCATCACGGTAGTCGCGCATCCAGACGCGCGTCGTCGCGACCTCGGTCCATACGCGCGTCGTCTCGTTCGCGCGGCACGCGGCTGCCACAGCCGTAATGACCCTGTGCTCGCGACCGCGGAGGGCCCGCAGCATCGCGACCGCCTCATCTGGCGACGCGGGCTTCCCCAGCGAACGGCCGTCGAGGGCGACGACCGTGTCGGACCCGATGGCGACTGCGCCCGGGTGGCGCGACGCCGCCAGCGTCGCTTTCGCCTCGGCCAGCCGGTGCGCGAGATCGATCGGCGCCTCGCCCGGACGTGGGTCCTCGTTCAGGTCGGTGGGATCGACCTCGAAGGGGAGGCCGAGGGCCGCGAACACCTCTGCCCTCCGTGGTGAGGCGGACGCGAGGACAAGCGTAGGCGCCTGCCTACTCTCGCGCCGCCGGGCGACATTCATCTACAGATGGAGCGGGCGCACCGGCGCGAGGACCGCTTCGGGATGCTGCTTCCAGTCCGCCGACTGCACGTCGATGTACAGCTCGATCTCGTTGCCGTCCGGATCCTCGATATAGAGGCTGTGGGTAACGGTGTGGTCGGATGCGCCAACGACGCGGACTCCCGCTTGGACACACGCGCGGAGCGCCTCGCGAAGCTCGTCATCGGTCTCACCGACTTTCACGCCGAAGTGGTACATGCCCACGCGCCGTCCAGACGGGATCGGCGCGGCATCCGGCCCGACGTTGATCAGGAGCAGCTCGTGGTGCGTTCTTCCGGACGAGAAGGCCACGGCAGCGCCCCCCATGCCTCCGACCTCGCGCCAGCCGAGCACGTCGCGGTAGAAGCGTCGCGACCGCTCCAGGTCCCGGACGTAGAGGACGATGTGTCCGAGCTCCTTGACTTCCAACTTCTTCCCCCTTTCGCGAAGTCCATCCATCGAGGCGCCCGATCTCGATCAGGCGTGACGCGCCGGCTGCGTTCGAGGAAACCCTACCATAGCGACTTCTCCGCTTGGCCGCGGGCATAGTCCGTCCGGCGCCCTCCGCAGGGACCGGCTACAATGATGCGGCGGACGAGCCCGGGGGAGAACGCATGGCGGCCGAACGGTTCGACCCCGAAGGCAACCTCGGACCTGCGGCGCTCCGGGTCACCGGCTGGGCATGGTATCGCGTGGACCAGATGCTCTTCCTGGTCGGCTCCGACGGGGCCGACGAGCAGAGCCGACCGGCCCTCATGGGCGGCACGCCCCCGCCATACTGGAGGCTCTCGGAGCTCGCCCGGGTCGTGGAGCACGGCGATCCGGACCCGTGGCGCGAACGCGTCGCCCACGAGCTTCTGGTGGCCGTGATGAATGACCTCGCCGCTGACCGCGGGTTTGATTGGGGAGCCCGATAGTGCGCGACGACGACCGTCCGACCAGCTATCGGCCGATCCCGCGACCGTTCACGATGCACTGGGGCGCCGGGGTCGTGGCCGAGGAGGCGAGCTACGTCGGCGAGTACCACGAGCCGTGTATCCAGCTTCTCCAATACACCGAAGGCCCGGCCGCCGGCTCATACAGCGTCCGCTTCTGCTTCTACAGCCACGATGGGCGATTTCAGCGGAGCCCTCTCCTGGTTGGGGAAGAAGAGATCGAGGGGCTCCGCGAGGCGATCACACGCACGCCACGCCTCCGGGAGATTCTGAAGAGGCTCGTCGACGGCTGACGGCGCGTCCCTTCCGGCAACTTCGCCCCTATCCGTCCACGTACTCGATCCGCTGCGCAAGCGCATAGGATGGGGACTCGTGAACGGCCGGGGGCGCTGTGTGACGGGCAATGTGGCGCATCATCTCGCTGACCAGCTCGTCGTCGGCGCAGAACCGGGCGATATCGTCGGCCGAGATCATCCCCACCGGCTTCCCCCGGTCCATCACCGGCAGCCGACGGATCGCATGGTCGCCCATCGTGCGCGCGGCCTCGTCCACCGTGTCGGTTGGCGACACGGACAACGGGTGCGCCGTCATGATGACGCGCACGGGGATGAGCTCCGGCGCATGCCCGCTCGCAAGGCATCGGGCCGTCAGGTCGCGGTCGGTGATGATGCCGACCAGGTTGCCGTTTTCCGTGACGGGTAGCGCGCCAATTCCGTACCGCGCCATGGTCGCTGCCGCCTCCTGAGCGGTGGCAAAGACGTCGATCGTCCGGACAGGCTGAGTCATAATGTCGCGTACTTGCAAGGGGCACCTCCCGTCGACCTTGCGCTCTTTCAACAGCGTAGAGCATTCGGTCCGTGGCACCCTCGCGCGGACGGAGGGGACACGAGGGCGCCAATGGGCGGTTGGAAACGGGGGCGTGCTACCTCAGCGGGCAGGATCCGGCTCGACGGGCGCGCTATGCGGCCTCGAGGGCGCGCACGATCTCGCCGATCGCTTCTTGCGGCAGCGAGCGCGGCAGCTTTCGAACATGGGCCCGAAGGGTGCGGAGATACAGCGCCGCCACCGCGCATCCATGGGTCATCAGCTTCACCTGGCTATTGATGAGGACGACCAGTGGCTCGATCTCCAGCTTTGCCGCGACTTCCGAACCGAGGCGCTCACTCAGGAACGCGCGGAGGTCGCGGACGGCGCGCTCCGCGTCGGCACCCGGATTTCCCAGAGTTGGCCGACCGGAGAAGAGGACCGCCAGGCGCAGCAGGGCCGGCCGGTCCACATCGTGACTCCAGCGCTCGCCATCGCAGACGACGTTGCCGCCCACGGCCCGTGGCACCAACACGAGGACCCCGATCGGCCCGACAAGGACGTAGTCGGGCAGGCGAGCCGCCGGAAAGGCGAACAAGTGGTAGCGGGCATCCAGGCCTCGGAGCGCGCCCGCGAGCTGGGAATCGTACTGGTTGCGCGGTCCCCAGCGCGCGAGGTAGGCCTGATTCCGCCACCAGAGAACGAGCCCGATCAGCAGGGTCGAAACAGAGATGGCGAATTGCTCGCCGACGTCGGCCTGCCGCGTCGAGGCGATGAACCCGCCGAGGAGGACCGCCATCGAAACGAGGAGGAAGACGGCGCCGATGCGCAGGCGGCTCCGGACGAGCGCCTCATTTCGGTGTACGTGCACCGGTCAGGCGCCGACGAAGGCGATCGGGAGTAGGTGTCCGCTACCGGTTCTGAGCACTCACCGTTTCCCGCAGCTGGAGCGCTGCCAGCCCCTCGCAGATTCGGTCCACGAGCCCGCCCTGGGCAGCCTCGGCGGCGACCCGGATGGCATTGCGGACGGCCCGCGGGTTCGAGCGCCCGTGAGCGACGATGCAGACGCCGTCGACGCCCAGGAGTGGCGCGCCACCGTATTCCGCATAGTCGAGCTTCGCCCGGACGCGACGGAACACCGGCTGGAGACAGAGCCCCAGAAGGGAGGAGACGGGGTTGGCTCGGATCTCCGAGCGAATGACGCCGAGCACGCTCGATCCGACGCCTTCGGCGAACTTGATGAGGACGTTCCCCACGAAGCCATCCGTCACGATGACGTCCGCCCGGCCCGCGGGGATGTCCTTGCCCTCCACGTTGCCGACGAAGCGCACCGGCGCATTCCGGAGCGCCCGGTGGGCCTCCTGCACGCGCATGGTTCCCTTCTCCTCCTCCTCGCCGATGCTGAGCAGGGCTACGCGCGGCTCGGGAATCCCCAGCACACGCTCCGCATAGATCGAGCCCATGATGGCGAACTGGACCAGGTTGTGGGCGCGGGCCTCGGCGTTAGCGCCGACGTCGAGGAGCAGGCACGGGCCGGTCGCCGACGGAAACGGCGTGGCCAGCGCAGGGCGATCGATGCCCTCGATGCGCTTCAGGGCCAGGAGCGCCGCGGCCATGACCGCACCGGTGTTCCCGGCGCTCACGAAACCGTCGGCCTCACCACGCGCCACCAGATCGAGTCCGACGACGATGGACGAGCGCCGCTTCGCTCGGACCGCGGCGACCGGGTGCTCGCCCATGCCGATCACATCTGGCGCGTCGACCAGCCCTGGGAACGATGAGCCTAGGCCGCGGCCGGCCGCGCGATGCAGCTCGCGAGCGACCCGGTCCTCGGGCCCAACGAGCACGACCTGGACGCCGAGATCGCGCTGGGCGTCGACCGCGCCGGCGATGACCGCGGCGGGAGCGTGGTCGCCGCCCATAGCGTCGAGCGCAATCCGCGGTACCGGGCTCATGGGCGAAGTATACCGACCGCCGAACGGGGGGCCTCGGGCTCGACGGTGACGCTACACGTCGAGATTGCGAACGCTGCGCGCGTGGGTCTGAATGAAACGCTTACGCGGCGGCACACTCTCCCCCATGAGCATGTCGAACACCTCGTCCGCCTGCACAGCGTCGTCGATGTCGACACGGAGGACCGTGCGCGTGGCCGGATTCATTGTCGTATCCCAGAGCTGCTCCGGGTTCATCTCGCCAAGTCCCTTGTATCGGTACACATCGGGCTCGCTGTTGCCGCGCTTCTTCTTCAGCTCGGCCACGAACGCGTCCTTCTCCTGGTCGCTGTAGCACCACCGCATCTCGCGGCCTTGGGAGACGCGATAAAGCGGCGGCTGGGCGATGAACAAGTGCCCGTTGCTGACCAGCGGCTCCATGTGGCGGAAGAAGAAGGTGAGGAGCAGCGTGCGAATGTGGGAGCCGTCCACATCGGCGTCCGCCATGAGGATGATGCGGTGATAGCGAAGCTTGGAGAGATCGAATCGGTCGGCGATCCCGACGCCGAGCGCTGTGATGATCGTGCGGATCTCTTCGTTTGACAACATCTTGTCGGCGCGGGCGCGCTCGACGTTCAGGATCTTGCCCTTGATGGGGAGGATCGCCTGGAAGCGCCGATCGCGTCCCTGCTTAGCGCTGCCGCCGGCCGAATCGCCCTCCACGATGTACAGTTCGCACCGCTCGGGGTCTTTGTCCGAGCAATCGGCGAGCTTACCGGGCAGCGTGAGCCCCTCGAGCGCGCTCTTTCGGATGACGAGGTCGCGGGCCTTCCGCGCCGCCTCTCGGGCGCGGGCGGCCGTGAGGCACTTCTCGACGATGCGCCGCGCGTCGGAGGGGTTCTCCTCCAGGTGGCGCGCCAGGCCATCGTTGACGGCCGACTCGACCTGCATCCGCACGTCGGCGTTCCCCAGCTTTGCCTTCGTCTGACCCTCGAACTGCGGCTCGGGCAGCTTCACGGAAATGATCGCCGTCAGGCCCTCCCGCACGTCGTCGCCGGTCAGGTTGGGATCCGAGTCTTTCAGGAGACCGAGCTTCCGCCCGAAATCGTTCAACGTCCGCGTGAGGGCGGATCGGAAGCCGGTGACGTGGGTGCCGCCGTCGACGGTGTTGATGTTGTTGGCGAAGGCGTACACGGATTCCGCGAAGCCTTCGTTGTACTGGAGCGAGACCTCGACGAGGGTGTCGCCGACCTGGCGCTCGATGGCGACCGGCTGGGCGTGGATGGGCCCGCGCGTCTTGTTGAGATGCCGGACGAACGAGACGATGCCGCCGTCGAAATAGAAGGAGCTCTCGCGTTCGTCGCGCTCGTCCACAAACTTGATGCGGAGCCCCTTGGTGAGATAGGCCATCTCGCGGAAGCGCTGCGCCAGGATGTCGAAACTGTAGTTCAACTCACCGAAGACCGACGCGTCGGCGAGG
Organism: Chloroflexota bacterium; assembly: GCA_035652535.1. Lineage (NCBI taxonomy): Bacteria > Bacillati > Chloroflexota > Chloroflexota bacterium. The sequence continues at coordinate 19,360 of DASRDP010000087.1, read as the reverse complement.
AAGGTGACGGTCGTTCCGTGTCCCTCGGCCGGCCCAACGCGCCGCACGTCACCCGTGGGCACGCCCCGCTCGTACTCCTGCACGTAGAGTGCACCTTCCTGACGCACCTCGGCTTTGAGGTGCGTAGACAGGGCGTTCACGACCGAGACGCCGACACCGTGGAGGCCGCCAGAGACCTTGTAGCTCCCACCGCCGAACTTGCCGCCGGCGTGAAGGACCGTCATAACGACTTCGAGCGCGGGCCGGCCGGTCCCCGGATGGATCCCGACCGGAATGCCGTTTCCGTTGTCGGTCACGGAGACGCTGCCGTCGGCGTGGATCGTGACAACGATGGAATCGCACCGGCCAGCGAGCGCCTCGTCCACGGAGTTGTCGACGACCTCATACACCAGGTGGTGCAGCCCGCGTTGGTCAGTGCTGCCGATGTACATGCCCGGTCGCCGCCGAACGGCCTCCAGGCCTTCGAGGACCTGAATGTCAGCAGCGGTATACGCGGACGGCGCGGCACCCTTTACGACCTGTTCAACCACTCTTCACCTCAGCACACGCTCGTGACAGGATCGCGTCCGCCCGGATTCGCCAGTGATTGGCAACATTAGTCACTGGGTTAGACGCTCAAATCGTTCTTTATAATACGTCATGCTCGCAGCAGCGAGCCCACTTGAGACGTAAATGTGTCCAACCATTGCCAATGCAGTACCAGGCTCGTGAAGCGTTTGTGCAATAGTATTCCAGAGAATTGGCAGACCTGCGCTGATAATGAGAATTAGCCCGATAAATCCCAAAGTTGGCCAGAAATTGTGTCGAACGACACGAACGCTCTGTTGTGCCGCAATAATCGGGGGAACTCTGCCGACAAATACCGCATCTGTTGTGAAAAACAGATAAACGAATGCCCATATCAATAAGCCGATAAGAATTGGCCATAGGATTGACTCGAGTGGCGGCATGATCGTTCGAGCAAGGATGACGACCAGGCCAATTGGCAACCCGGCGGAGATGACGACGAGGATCACGAGCACAAAGAGCGAAATCGTCCACATCAGGATGCTCAGGAATTCTCGGACGAACCGCCGCGGCTCGGCTCGCCCCTCGCGGACCGCCTGCCCCAGGAGTCCGTAGAACACGGCGGCCACGCAAAGTCCGGCCGCTGTCGCCCCGATCACCATGGCGATCGCCGCTGGTACCGAGCCGATGGGAAGCAGCGGACCCTCACCCGGGGAGCCGGCCTGATAACTGGGCACGCCGATGATGGGCACGGAGAGGAGCGCGATCAGGTTATAGTGACCAATCCCGCCATCCTGCTGGATCATCTGAAGGGACGACTCGCGCCCCTGCTCCACCGCGCGTGCCAGCTCGTCGTTGGCGCCCGGCGGCGGTACGAGCTGCTGAAGCCAGCGTTCGGCGAGGGGTCCGACGGTGACCTGGGGACCCAGCCACAGCGCAATATCGATCAGCAGCGGCAGCAGGAGGAGCCAAGCGTTCCGGTTTACGGCGTTGAATCCGGCCTGAATCGTGTCGATCAAGCCACTGGGCCGAGCAGTAGCCCGGGCTTCTGGGGCGGGAGCACTCATCGTGCAATTTTACCATAAGCATCCCGCAATTCCCTGCCCGAAGCCGCTCACCCGCGCAACGCTACGGTGCAGAGTTAGTCGCTTTTCGGTCGAGGTGGACCTCGACGGCGCGCCGACGCTCGCCCACCTGCCGAACTCGGGTCGCCTCACCGAGCTGCTCGTGAGGGGGGCGCAGGTCTGGCTGGCGCCCCAGCAGCCCGGAGTGCGAAAAACGGCGTGGGACGTGGCCCTCGTCGAATACGGTGGAGGGCTCGTCTCCGTCGACGCCCGGATCCCCAACAGCATCGTTGAGCAGGCCATCGTTGGCGGATTGATTCTCGACCTCCCACCCGGCTTCACGGTCCGACGCGAGGTCGCGGTCGGGCATAGTCGCCTCGATTTCGCCGTCGACTCCCCGATTGGTCGCTGGTATCTCGAGGTGAAGTCGGTGACGCTGGTGGAGGCGGAACGTGCGCTCTTCCCCGATGCGCCGACGGTGCGCGGCGCCCGGCACCTCGACGAGCTTTCGCGACTTCGGCTGGACGGATTCGGGGCGATGGTCGTGTTCGTGGTCCAGCGACCGGACGCCACAGAATTCGCGCCCAATGCGCCCGCGGACCCCGCGTTCGCGCGCGCACTCTCCGCCGCGAATCGCGTTGGCGTGGAGGTGCGGGCCTATCGATGCAGCGTCTCGCTCGACGCAATCGCCCTCGGAGATCGGATTCCCGTGCTCATCGACCCGTAAAGCGGCGGCTCACCGCTCCTCAAAGATCCAGCGGTCGGTGTCCCGCCCCCACGGATGGATTTCCGCGTTGCCGAACCAGAGGGCCACTTCCGTCTGGCCATTCTCCGGACTGTCCGACGCGTGGATCAGGTTCCGTCCAATCTCCAGCGCGAAGTCTCCGCGAACCGTTCCGGGGGTCGCATCGACCGGGTTGGTCGCGCCAACTGTCGCGCGAACAGCCGCGACGGCGTTGGTGCCCTCGAACACGGCTGCGACGACCGGACCGGAGGTGATGTAGCTGATGAGCCCGGCATAGAACGGTTTTCCCTCGTGGATTGCATAGTGTTTCCGCGCCAGCTCGGTCGGGACGGCGAGGAGCTTCAGCCCCACGAGCTTCAGTCCGCGGGCTTCCAGGCGTCCGAGGATGGGACCCACGAGGGCGCGCTGGACGCCGTCCGGCTTGACGAGCACGAGCGTGCGTTCGGCCACGGTCAATCGCCTTTCTTGTGCCGCGGCCTGGGGATCGGCCACGGCCTCAGGATGATTTCGGTCGCGTCGTCGTCGGTCTGGGCGCGTGTTCCGTCGTCGTCGGGCGTAGCGGAGGTCGCCGAAGGCGTCGAGGTCGGCGGTGCCGTATGGGTAGTGGCCAAGCCCGCCTGTTGATCGACCGCCCGGACGCGGCGTCCGAGTGGACCAAACGGCGTGGTTCTTCGTCGGATATCGGGATCGACGGCCTCCAGAATGGCCCAGTTGGGGCCTTCCTGGACAGGCGCGGCCACCAACCGCAGCACTTGCCACAGGGCGTGCCGCATCCAGTGCGCCCACGCGGGGGCGGCGACGCCGTGGGCAGCCTCCTCGGCCTCGGAGAGATCCTGTTCGATAGCGAGATCGACGGGGACCGTAGCCCAGGGCGCGAGGGGAGTCTGCGCGACCAGATATCCGGCGATGCGACCATCTGGGTCCTGGTCGTGCATGGGCTCCAGCATCGTGCGGCCCGTGGCGACGTCGCCCACCTCCGCCGTCACGCATGCAATGAGGGCGCTCGCCTTCACCGAACGCGGCGCCTCCGCGAGGACGTCCGCGCAGATGTCCTGTGGCTCCTGGGTACCGCCCAGCATCCAGAGGCTTTCCGCGAGCCCGAGCTTGGTCTCCAGCCTGCCGGGCTCCTGCTGGAGCGCCAGACGGTGAGCGTCGGCGGCCTCGTGGTAGAAGCCCGCCTCCAGAAACGAGCGCGCCGTGGCGAATGGGTTGAGCAGAGGCGGGATCGGTCGCCCCGGGTACTCGGACTCGCACAGCCGGTCGCGCTCGCGCCGGATCTCGGCGTTGGCCGGCTTCAGGTCCAGCGCCCGGGAGAAGTAGTGCACGGCAGCGCCCGGATCGCGCAGCTCTTCGGATGCGATGGCGAGTCCCGCGTACGCCAGGTACGCCTCCGGGTCACCCTCCAGCACGCGATGAAAGCCATCCACCGCGGCATGGTGGTCGCCGGATTCGAGGTCGACCTCGGCCAGGAGCATCAGCGTTTCGAGGTTGTCCGGTCGGGCCGTCAGGATGGACGTGCACAGTCGGCGGGATCGCCGGACGTCCGCGACCTCGATGGCTTGGCGGATGTTTTGGTGGAGGTCAGCCAGGCGGACCACGGACCACTCATGGTTTGGAGGTTTCGCCGCAGTATACCGACGCCAAAAAGAGGCCTTCAATCGCCGTTCGCAATTGCGTGTCGCGACCGTCGGTTAGAATGCAAGTGAGGCCTGAACGCCCGCGTGGCACGAGGGCGGATCTGGAGGTACCTGATGGAAGCGTATTGCGTGAAGTGTCGACAGAAGCGCACGATGAAGAACGTTCAGCAGGTAACACTCAAGAATGGCCGACCAGCGTCACGCGGCGAATGCGAGGTCTGCAGCACTCGCATGTTCAAGATCGGCAGCGCGAAGTAGGTCAACCAGCGCGGCGATCGCGTCAGCGCGAGGAGGGCCCGATCTGAGAACGAGCCCGCGTTCGTCGACCTGCGCGCGGGCCCCGGCATCGGGTCACCGTCGAGTCTTGGCCGCTCCGTTGATCGCGCGTTCGTAGACCTCGGCGAGACGGGCGGCCGAGCGCTCCCAGCCAAACAGCGCGATGGCGCGGGCGCGCAAGGCCCTTCCCTGCTCCACGAGTGCGCCGGGATCGGAAAGCGCGCGCTCGATCTCGACGGCGAGCGCCGACCAGTCCCCGCTGGGGGCGTAGATGCCGAGCTCTCCCAGGGTCTCGCGGCTGACAGGCGAGTCGTACACGACGATCGGCAGGCCCATGGCCATGTAGTTCACCAGCTTCCCGTTGCCCTCGGTGAGGGAGAGCTTCGGGGAGACTGCGAGATCGCCGAGGGCGAGATAGGCGCCGGCCTGCTCATAGGGAACAGCGCCCGTGAAGGTCACATACGCGTCGATCCCGAGACGGCGAGCGAGGATCCGGTAGCGTTCCTCGCCCGGGAATCCCATGATGACGTAGTGGGCATCGACGTGGCGGTCTGCGAGCGTCTCGATGGCCCGCAGGAGGTGTGTGATCCCCTGGTATTCGGCCAGCAGGCCGAGATACACCACCGTGTGCTTGGCATCGGGAAGCCCAAGTCGCTGGCGCAGCGCCCGAATCTGGTTCTCTCCGGGCCCGCCGGCGTCCTCCCAGGCAGGCCGAAACCGCTGTGTGTTCACCCCGTCGGGAACGACGACGATCGAATCCGCTGGTCGGCCGAAATCGCGCACCAGGAGGTCAGCCCCGTGGGTCGTGCTCGTCACGATGACATCCGCGTGGGCGACGATCCAGCGCTCCAGGGCGCGAAAGACCCGGAACGCGGGCGACCGCGGGGACAGGAAGCCGTGGTCGATCATCTCGGCCGTCAGGCTCCCCTGAAAGTCGAAGACGAGCGGGACGCGCCGTCGGCGCGCGACGACGTATCCGATGAGCGCCCCCTCGTGGAGATGGCCGTGGACGAGATGCGGCCTCACGCGGCGACCGACCCGCAGCGCGAGTCCCGCGAGGGTTGCGTCCATCGAGAACTTATGGAGGGATGAGCCGGGGCTGATGCGTCGAGGGCCGCCCAGTCGCGGCGCCCGATGGGTCGGGATATCGGCAAGATCGCGGCCAAACGGGTAGGTGACGAGGCTCGTGTCGACACAGAACGCGTGGAGGCCCGCGATCTCTTCGGCGATCCGAACGTGACAGCCATAGTCGCTGAAAAACGGCGTGGGAGCAATGGCGAGAACGCGCGCACCGGCGAGCGAAGGTCCCTGGCCAGTGTGTTCAGCCAGCGGACGGCCTGCCCGTCCCTGGTCGGTCACCCGCGCTCACTCATCGTTCAGGTGGGCGCGTAGCCAGATCAGGTCGCGGAACGCGCGAATAATGACCCGCGGGTTGCCGCCGGTCGGGCGGCCGGCCGTCCGGGGGTAGTGAGTCACGCGCAGCTCCTTCACGCGGTACCCTTTTCGCCGCGCCTTGACGAGAAATTCCGCGCTGAAGGTCGCGCCCCCCGAGTTGACGTGGACGGTCTCCCAAACCTCGCGGCGGAACAGCTTGAACGCGCAATCGATGTCGCGCGCCGCGTAGCCGAACAGCGCGGTGACCAGGAGCTTCCAGCCGACGGCGTAGAAGAGTCGCAGCAGCGGGTCCCGTCGAGGACGACGATAGCCGATCACCAGATCAGCATCCTGGATTGCCGGGATGAACCGCTCGACCTCGTTCACGTCGAACTGCTTATCCCCGTCGGTAAAGAAGATCAGGTCCTTGACGGATGAGGAGAATCCGGTGCGCAGCGCCTCGCCATAGCCGCGGTTCTGCGGATGGCTGACGCACCGCACGTGAGGGTCCGAGGCCGACAGCGCCTCCACCATCTCCCGGGTGCGGTCGCGCGAGCCATCGTTGACGACGATGACTTCGTAGTCTTCCACGAGCCTGCTCATCGTCTTCGACACGGCGGACGCGGTCGAGGCGATGAGGGCTTCCTCGTTGTACGCGGGAAGGACGGCAGATATGCTCGTCAGATGCGCCCCCGTTCGAGGAGCAGCTCCACGATTCCTGTGAGCTGGTCGTCATCGTAATAGTGGAGGACGAGGCGGCCTCCCCTGCGCGAGCGGACGATCTGGACCTTGGTTCCCAGTACCCGCTGGAGCGCCTCCTCCAGATCGCTGGACTGCTGGCTCCTGTCCCCCCGGACGGCCCGAGGCTGCGTCTCCTCGTGGGTGGGGTCATCGTCTCCTCGCGCGCGGCGCACCAGCTCTTCGGTCTCGCGGACGCTCAGTCCCTCGGCGACGATGCGATCGGCGAGGGCGTCGAGGTCACGGGGGTCCGCGCAGCCAAGGAGCGCGCGGGCGTGGCCCTCCGAGATGGCGCCGTCCGCGAGGAGGGCCTTCGTGTGGCCAGGCAGCGTGAGGAGCCGCAATCGATTTGCCACCGCCACGCGGCTCCGGCTGACCCGCGCTGCTACCTGCTCTTGGGTGAGATGGAACGTCTCCACCAGCTCGTGGTAGGCGGCCGCCTCTTCCAGCGGCGACAGGTCGGCGCGCTGGAGGTTTTCGACGAGGGCGATCCCCAGCGACGACTCGGGCGAGGCGTCCTTGACGAGGGCGGGTATCGTCGCGAAGCCGGCCAATCGCGCGGCACGCCACCGCCGCTCCCCGGCGATCAGCGTGTAGCCCGCGCCATCCCGAGTCACGATCACGGGCTGGAGAATGCCGTGCTCGCGGATCGAGGCGGCCAGCTCGACGAGCGATTCCTGGTCGAACCGCTGGCGCGGCTGGAGCGGGTTCGGACTGATCCGCCCCACCTCGATCTCCTGGATCCCGCTGCCGCCCCGGGGAATGAGGGCGTCCAATCCGCGGCCGAGTCCGCCTCGGAAATGCTGCATTGGCTCCTCCTGGTGGCTCACGGGCCGTACCCTCGCCGGATGATTTCCGCGGCGACTCCCGCGTACGCGCGAGCGCCCCGCGAGATGGCGTCGTACGCGAAAATGGATTGACCGTAGCTCGGCGCCTCCGACAAGCGAACGGACCGGGGAACGATATTGGCGAACGTCTCGGTAGGAAAATGACGGCGCACCTCGTCGACCACCTGCGTGCTGAGATTCGTTCGTCCGTCGTGCATCGTCAGAAGGACGCCAAGGAGGTCAAGCCTCGGATTCACGCCTTCACGGACCGCCTGGATAATCCGCATGAGCTGCCCGAGTCCCTCCAACGCGAGATATTCGCACTGCACGGGCACCAGGACCGCGTCGGCCGCCGCCAACGCGTTGACGGTGAGCAACCCCAGCGATGGGGGACAATCGACGATGACCACGTCGTAGGACGCGCGCACGCGGTCAACCGCGTGTCGAAGCCGCATGTCCCGGTCGGGCACGTCCACGAGCTCGATCTGCGCTCCTGCCAGCGACGGCGACGACGGGGCGAGATCGAGACCGGGCTCCCGCGTCGGCCGTGCGATGGTGGCGAGCTCCAGCCCCCCGAGCAAGACGTCATAGAGGGACGGCTCGTCGCCGTCCAACCGCGCGCCGAGCGCGCTCGTCGCGTTGGCCTGGGGATCGGCATCGACGAGGAGCACCCGGCCCACGGTTCCCAGGTACGCCCCGAGGTTGACGGCGGTCGTCGTCTTGCCGACGCCGCCCTTTTGATTTGCCACCGCGATGACGCGGGTCACCGTACCCCCAATTCGTGCGCGGGCTCAATATCGCCACCCGCCGGTCGGTCTCCTTCAGCGCGCCGACTCCGCCTGCGCTACCGTGACGCCGCGACGCTGGCGGAGGGCGTCGAGGACTTCCCGCCGATTCGGCACACGCGAGGCGCCCACCCCCTCGACCGATAGGGCCGCCGCGCACGCGGCAAACCGGGCGCTCTCTGTCGGGTCGCGGGTCTCCGAGAGGCGGATGAAAAAGGCCGCCGCGAACACGTCCCCGGCGCCGGTGCTGTCGACCTCGCGGGCCGGGAATGGCTCGACATACGTCTCGCATCTCTCGGCGTATAGGGCGCAGCCCTGGGCCCCCTCTGTCACCGCCAGCACGCCAACGTGCGCCGCCAGCTCCTCGGCCCTGGACCGCCACCGGCCAGCGTCCGATCCCCCGAGATCCTCGGTGGAGACGACGGCCCAGTCCAGCCCATCGAGGGATGCAGGAAAATCCGCCGGATACAGCGATTGGACCAGCTGGCCGTCCTCGTGCGTTCGAAGCCAACCCTGGAGCGTCGCCGCCCGGTGGCCGCGCCCGCCGTCGCGGATGACCGATGTACGCACCTCGCCGGCCACGGGCGCACAGTGCACGATGTCCGCCGCGCGCCAGCTCGCCGCCGCGGCATCGAAACTGAGCTCGCCGGCGCGATGGAGCGATCGGAGCTGTCTGCGCCCGTCGAAGGACGCGATCTCGAAGCAGGTGGTGCGCTCCGCTGGTACCCGCGCGATCTGCATCGGCGCAAGCATGGCGCGGTATCGGAAGTCCGCCCCAAACGACGTCACGAGCCCGACCGTCCGGCCGAGACGCAGGGCCGCGACGCCGGCGTAGTACGCCGTACCGCCGGGTCGCTCGGCGTCGCCGCGCCGCGGACTCCACCCGTGCGTCGCCACGGGGCGATCGCGAAATCGGTCGTGGGTGACATGGCCGATGACGACGTAATCGGGCGCCGGTTCGGGCTTCACGATCCGGCTCCTTATCCTCGCATTCCTCGCGGATAGCCGTAGTTGGGTCGACGAGGCACGAACGTCTGCTTGGGGGAGATGACCACCCTGCGCTCCGGTCCTTCGCCGGTTGACTCGGTGCTCACGTATCGACTCGATTGCAGCGCCAGATGGATGATGCGCCGCTCGTTGGGCGGCATGGGCTGGAGCGTCACGGGGCGCCGTTCGCGGCGGGCGCGATCCGCCGCCCGCATCGCGATCGCGCGCAAGGATTGCTCGCGCCGCTCGCGATAGTGCTCGACGTCCACCACGATCCGGGTGTCGCGAGGGAGTCGCTTTCCCAGACAGGCGTTGAGGAGAAACTGGAGACTCGACAGCGTCTCGCCATGGCGGCCGATGATGAGGCCGACGTCGTCTCCCGCGACGTCGAGGAGGATCGTCGCCTTCCCGTTTTCCTGTTGGATCCCCCGGACCGTCACGACGTTGGGGAAGTCGAGGAGGTCGAGCATTCGCTCCAGGGTCTCGCGAGCCAGTTGGGCGTCGTCATCCTGGACCTGCGGGGCCTCACGATTGAATTCGTCTTCTTCCTCCTCGTCGTAGTCGTACTCCTCGCCGACCACGGTCACGCGCACGCGCGCTTCCTGCGACCCGACGCCGAACACCCCGGATCTGCCCTCGGAAAGGACTTCGATGTCCACTTCATCGCGCGTCACCCCGAGGCGGTCCAGGGCGGCCCGGATGGCTTCCTCGGTGGTGCGGCCGTGGACCTCGATGCTCTCGTTGCTCATTTTCCCTTCCTTTTCCGACCGGGGGAGGATGCGCCCCTGCGCCGTGCTGAAGGCGGCTGCGGCTGCCGCGGGAGCGCGGAGGTGGGGCCGGCCCCGTTGGACGTCGGCCCGGCCGCCGCCCGCGATCCCAGGATCGGGAATCGGCTCCAACCGGTCGCGAATCCTTGCTGGACGATGCTGAAGAGATTGGACACGACCCAGTACAGGGTGAGTCCCGCGGCGACTTGGAACGAGAAGATCAGAAACATGAAGGGCATGAATTCCATCATGCGGTTCATCTGCTGCTGTTGTGGGTCGGAGGTCGTCATGGTGGACATCTTCTGCACGATCCATTGCGTGACGGCCGTGGCCACGGGCAGGATGACGAGGGGCCAGGTTTCGGGGCTATTTGGATCGGGGGTTGACGGCAGGGCGAGGTTGTGGATCCAGAGGAAGGACGTCTGAAACGACGACTCGTTGTGGGAGAGGTTGACAAGCGATGAATAGAGCGCAAACCAGATTGGCATCTGGATGACCATTGGCAGGCACCCCGCCATGGGGTTCACCCCTGCCTCTTTGTACAGGCGCATCTGCTCCTGGCTCATGCGCACGCGGTCACCGCCGTGGCGCTGCTGAAGCTCCTGCAGACGCGGCTGGAGCGCGGCCATCGCCTTCTGCGATTTGATTTGCTGGAGGCTCAGCGGGATCATCGCGGCCCTGACGAGGAGGGTGAAGACGATAATGGCGAGGCCCGCGCTCCCGGTCATGCCGGTGAGCCACATCAGGGCCCGCTCGATATTCCAGACGAGGGCCAGGTTCCAGAGGGTCGTGAAGTCCAACGATTAGCCTTTCAGATTGGATGGGGCGCCCGCGCCCCGGGTCGGTGGTCGCACCGCGACGCTGACGCGGAACTCAACGCCGATCGCTCGATGCACGCGCGACATCAACGCTCCGGGACGGGATCGTAGCCCGGCGCGTGAAACGGATGGCAGCGCAGGATCCGCCGCGCCGTGAGGACCAGGCCGGTGATCGGTCCGAAGCGCTCGACGGCCTCGCAGCAGTATTCGCTACAGGTCGGCAGGTAGCGGCATGCGGGAGGCAGCGCTGGCGAAATTGCGCGTTGATAGAACCGAACCAGGACGAGGATGAGCCATTTCATTCGGTGCGTTCACAACCTTTCAGGGCGAGCCACCGGATTCGACAGGACGGTGATCTTGCGCGCGGTGGATGAGCGATCGAAGCGCGGCGACGAGATCGGCCTGGGTTGCGTCGCGAGCCGCGGGGCGCGCGATGAGCACCACGTCCCAGCCAGACGCCATGCTGGAATAGAGAGCCCGCGCGGCCTCTCGGAGGCGGCGCTTGACGCGGTTGCGCGCCGCCGCGTGCCCCAGCCGACGGCCGACGATGATGCCCACACGAGCTGGCCCAGCGTCCTCGCGTCGTCGTCGTGCCAGGACGAGCAGTGGATGCGCGACGGTCGATCGGCTCGCCCGAACTCGGTCGAAATCGGCGGATCGGCGAAGGCGGATATCGCGGCGCATGGGGGTTCCGTGACGGTCACGTCCGACGCCCGAGTTCGACGAGGGTAGGCTGCGCCCAGGCTGGGCGGAGCGGTCCCGCGACGCCGGAAGGCGGCTCGTGCGGCCGCCAACGCTCGATCCGTCGGGATGACGAGAACTGGCGGGCCCGACCGGAGCGACTGCGGATGGCCCGTCGCAGGCGTGTTTCCATTTGGACCCGCTCGCCCGCTAGATGGTGAGCCGTTTGCGCCCTCGTCGCCGTCGTCGCCGGAGCACCTCGCGGCCTCCCGGCGTACTCATGCGCTTGAGGAAGCCGTGGTCGCGCTTCCGGGGGATGCGCTTTGGCTGGTACGTACGCTTTGGCATCAACGCTCCGACGGCGGTTGTGCATGGCACTCCTGCGGGACGTGCGAAGAGGCAGGAGAGATCGGTCGCTTGGTGCCGACGATGGGCATTATAGGGAGCGTTCGAAGAGGGTGTCAATTGGCGGAGACGGAACCGATATGATGTTGGGAGCCCAGACTGGAGGAGGCCGGACGGCCGTGCAGTCCCTCTTCGACGACGAGCCAAGGGGCCCAGCGCGCCCGCATTCGGATCGCGACGCGCCCCTGGCCGCTCGGATGCGCCCGCGAATGCTGGACGAGTTCGTGGGCCAGGAGCACCTCGTCGGGCCCGGCCGCGCCATTCGGCAGGCCATCGAGCGGGATCACGTGCCCTCCATGATCCTGTGGGGTCCGCCCGGGAGCGGCAAGACCACCCTAGCCGAGGTCATCAGCCACCACACGCGCGCGGAGCTGATCGCGGTGAGCGGCGTCTCGGCGGGGGTGGCCGACCTCAGGCGCGTGGCCGAACGGGCCGCGCATCGGCGAGCGGCAGGCGAGCGAACGATCCTCTTCATCGACGAGATCCATCGGTTCAACAAGGCCCAACAGGACGCGGTGCTCCCGCACGTCGAGAGCGGGCGGTACACCCTCATCGGCGCAACGACGGAGAACCCCAGCTTCGAGGTCAACAACGCGCTCCTCTCCCGGACCCGCGTATATCGGCTCGAGCCGCTCACCGACGACGAGGTGGCCCGCATCGTCGAGCGGGCGCTCGGCGACGCCGAGCGGGGGCTGGGCGCGTTTCACGTGAAACTCGAGCCCGACGCCCGCGCCGCCATCGTGAGCCTGGCGAACGGCGATGCGCGGGTGGCGCTGAACACGCTGGAGCTGGCCGTCCAGGCCGCCGAGCCCACTCCGGACGGCGTCTATGTGGCGAAGGGCCTGGTGGAACAGGTGGCCCAGCGGCGCGCCCTCCGCTACGATCGCGCCGGCGATCTCCACTACGACCTCGCTTCCGCCCTGATCAAGTCGATCCGCGGGTCGGACCCGGATGCCGCCGTCTACTGGCTGGCGCGGATGCTGGAGGCCGGCGAGGACCCGCTCTTCGTGGCGCGCCGGCTCGTGATCCTAGCGTCGGAAGACGTCGGCCTCGCCGACCCGCTGGCGCTCCCCGTGGCCGTCGCCGCGCAGCAGGCCGCCCACTTCGTCGGCATGCCGGAGGCGCTCTTCCCCCTCACCGAGGCGGCGCTGTACCTCGCCCGCGCGCCGAAAAGCGATTCGGCCAAAGTCGCCTACGGCGCGGCCAGAGCGGAGATCGAGCGCTCCGGGGACCTGCCAGTCCCTCTGCACCTCCGCAATGCCGTCACCGGTCTCATGCGCAGCATGGGCTACGGCAAGGGATACCAGTACGCCCACGACTTCCCGGGCCACGTCGTCGAGCAGCAGCACCTTCCCGCCGAGATCGCGGACGCGCGCTTCTATCGCCCGTCCGGCACCGGCAAGGATGCGCCTGACGCCGAGTAGAACGGTCGCGCCCCGGGGGCCCGGGGCGGCGCCACCATCGGTCGCCGAACCGGCTGCGAGGAACGTCCGAGCCCGCTACGCGTCGCGCGCGCCGCACGACCGCGTGCGCCCGCCGGGCCCCCGCCCGGCCACCGTTTCCCATTCCTCACGCGATGGCCCCGTTCGTGGTTCGACGGGCTCACCACAAACGGGTCGAGGGGACCGGGCCGGCCGGCCTCACGCTCGGCCGAATCCGCCGGCTGCGGCCTCATTGCTCGCGCCACGCGGCAGCCCGACCTGCCGGGGAATCTGGAACCTCAACAGACCACGACGCGACGAGGGCCTCCAGCGCCCGGCGCGCCCCGCTGCGAAGCGCCTCGAAGTGACTGAATGCGATGGTTTCAATGTCCAGGCCCGCCAGCCGCTCGAGAGACGCGCGGGCCTGAACCGTGTCCTCGCTGACGCGCGGCTCGGGCGCCTCGAGTCGGCGCGCGCGAAATCCCATCGTGTCCCCCGCGAGGAGCAGACCCTCCTGCGGAACCGAGAGCACCACGCTTCCTCGCGTGTGGCCAGGGGCGTGCAGCACCCGCACGCCGCCGAGAATGTCAATCGTGTCGTCGTCCTGCAACACATCGACCGGAACCGGGCGCCCGTGCGTGAGGACGTGGAGCGGGGCGAACAGCGACCGCAGCAGCGGCGTCTGAACCGGGTTCGGGTACGGGATCTGCCGCCGAAGGTAGGGCGCCTCGGTCGCGTGGATCAACACCCGGGCACCAGTGGCCCGGCGAAGCTCGGCCGCCGCGCCCCGATGGTCGATGTGGTAGTGCGTGAGCACGATGCGTCGGACATCGTCCGGAAATACGCCGATGGCTCGGAGCTGCCGAAGCACGAACCGCCCGCTCCCCGGGCCACCAGCGTCGACCAGCGTCACGCCGTCGTCCACGAGCGCGAACACTTGACACCCTACGGCTCCAAGCTGATACACCCCGGCCGCGATCTGAACGGGCATTCCCGAAACCTCCAATGGGCGTCGACCCTCTCGACCAAGGATGGCGCCTGGCGAACATCCGCGGTTTCTAGGCTGTCCGCTCCGGATTGCTTCGCTCCGCAGCCTCTTCTTGTACCAGCTTCGCGAGGTCGGGAAATGTCTCGAGGAGCGTCGGCGGGATCGGCGCGTCGATGGTCTGGCCGAGCATGAGGCGCATTTGGATTCCGTTGGCGGCGGCCTTCGCGCCGTAGTGGTTGTTGTAGGTCACGTGCGTATCCTGAGCGGTACGCGCCACGGACGTGATCCGCTGCGCCAGCTCCGCCTGCTCCTCCAAAGAGTACAGGTAGTCGTATCGGGCGTCCCGATCGCCCTTCCACCACGTCGTGAAGTTTCGGCCGTGGAAGCGAAAGTATGGATACGGCCCCACGTCGGGAATGTCGCGGATGGACGTGCGGAATCGCGGCTCGTCGATGTGGGCCCACGAGGCGCCGTGGGCGCGCATCAGCGTTGCCACCTCGTCGCTCGCCGTCCAGCTTCGGTGCCTCAGCTCCACGACGACCGGGAAGGGCGCGAAGCCGACCAACAGCTCGTCGAGCCGACCCAGCGATTCGTCCGTGCGCTTGAAGCTGGCGGGAAACTGGGCGATCAGCGGGCCCAGCTTTCCAGCCTCGGCAAGGGGATCGATCCCCGCGCGGAACTCCGCAAAGTCGGCCGGAGTCAGCTTCGGGTCGCGGCCGGTCGACGACGCGAACAGCTGAGGGTGCGTGAACTTGTGGTACAGCTTGATCGAAAAACGGAAGTCGTCGGGGGTCTTCGTCGTCCACGTCCGCGTCGTCGGCGCCTCAGGGGGCCCGTAGAAGGTGCTGTTGACCTCGACGGTGTTGAAGTACCGCGCGTAGAACCGCAGATGGTCGACCTTCCCGTGGGCCGGATAGAAGATCCCAACCCAGCGACCTGGCCCGGATGAGTATGACCAGCCGGCTGTCCCGATGCGAATCACGCCGCCTCCAATTGATTCTATGCACGATTGGGCCTGGAATGAGCGGCTCCTGGCGGGTCGTATAATCCGGCTACGGGCCGCGTCTCTCCCCGGTTGCTGTGTTGCGCTCGATCTTCGCACCGAAAGTGGGCGTGCGGGAGTTGTCGATGTACGAAAAATCCGTGCTGGAGAATGGTCTGCGGGTGCTCACGAGTGCGCTGCCCCATACGCAGGCCGTCAGTGTGACGATCTTCGTGGGGGCCGGATCGCGGTATGAGAGCGACGAGATCGCCGGCGTCTCGCACTTCCTCGAGCACATGCTGTTCAAAGGCACGGAGCGGCGCCGCAACCCACGCGAATTGGCCGAGGCCATCGAGGGCATCGGCGGCGCCATGAACGCGGCCACCGACAAGGAGCTGACGGCCTACTGGGCCAAGGTTCCCGCCGCCCACTTCGACGTCGCGCTCGATGTGCTGCTGGATCAGCTCCTCCATTCTCGGATCGATCCCGTCGAGCTTGAGCGCGAGCGCAAGGTCGTGATCGAGGAGCTGGCCATGGTTGAGGACAACCCCGGTGAGCTGGTCGGTCTCCTCCTCGACGAGCTGATGTGGCCGGAGCAGCCGCTGGGGCGCGACATCGCCGGTAGCCCGAAATCCGTCGAGGGCATCTCGCGCGAGACGATGGTGGACTATCTGGCCTCCCACTACGTCCCGGAGAACACCGTCATCTCGGTGGCGGGCAATTTGAGCCACGAGACCGTCGTCAGCGAGCTATTCGAGCAGGTGGAATCGTGGGAGCCGGCCCCCTTCGGCCCCTGGAGCCCCGCGCGCGACGGGCAGACCGAGCCGCGCGTCGGCCTCCGCTCGAAGCGGACCGAGCAGACTCAGATCGCCCTGGGCTTTCCCGCCTACTCCGCCTTCCATCCGGACCGCTACGCCCTCGACGTCATGAACACAATCCTCGGGGAAGGAATGAGCAGCCGGCTGTTTCTGGAAATCCGCGAGATCCGCGGCCTCGCCTATGATGTGCACTCGAGCGTCGGCCACTATCTCGACACCGGCGCCTTTGTGGTGGGCGCGGCGGTCGACCCCAGGAAAACCGACGAATGCATCCGCGCGATCCGCGGGGAGCTGGACCAGCTGAGGTCCAACCTGGTACCGAGCGAGGAGCTGACCAAGGCGAAGGAGTACATCAAGGGCCGCCTGGTGCTCCGCATGGAAGACTCGCGCGCGGTCTCATCCTGGATCGGCGGGCAGGAGCTGCTGCGGCGCGAAGTGCGCCTGGTGGACGACGTGCTCCAGAGTATCGAAGCGGTCACCGCGGCCGACGTTCGACGCGTGGCACAGGAGATCGTCCGAAACGAGCGCGCCAATCTCGCCATCGTCGGACCCTACCGGAGCCGCGACCGGTTCCGGCGCCTGCTCGACTGACGGCTTGAGCGCTATTGACACGCCATCAGGTCGGCGCGAAGATAACGCTGAATAGCATCCAGCCGAACGGAGGTGGCGAGGTGGCAACGCCCATTCGCACGCGCAAAGTCAGCCACGTTGTCCTAAACGTCTCGGACGTCGAGCGATCCATCAAGTTCTACACGGAGATCCTCGGCTTCAAACTCTCCGACCGCAATGCCATGGGGATGGCGTTCCTGCGCAACGGGACCGACCACCACACCATCGGCTTCGCGCAGGGACCGAAGGACGGCACCGGCGCGCCGACGGACAGGTACCTCACGTTCCATCACCTGGCCCTCGAGGTCGACCGGGTCGAGGACCTTTTCAAGGCCCGCGAATTCCTCAGGGAGCGCGGGATCGAGATCGAGTTCGAGGGACGACGCGGACCCGGCAGCAACATCGGGATCGAGTTCCGCGATCCGGACGGCTACGCCATCGAGCTGACGTGCGAGATGGAGCAGATCGGATGGAACGACTCCGCCCGCCCCGTCTCGATGCACCGTCGCGCCTCAAGCCTGGAGGAGGCGGTGGCGAACCCGATGCCCGACCCGCACGCCGTCGGCGCCACCGCATAAGCCCCGAAGGTGGCCGTCGTTCGGGGCCCGAACCACCTGGCCCCGAACGGCTGCTACGCGGCTCGCGCTGAGCGACGGAGCTGCTCTTTTCGGCTCGTGATTCGCTCGCCCAGGTGAGTTCGCTCTTCCCGATCCATCTCCTTCTCGACTTTGGGAAAGAGGTTCTTCTCCTCCTCGTCCACGTGATGTTGGACGCTCTCCATCAGGACAGCCATTTTCGCGTCGAACTCCTCGCCGCCATCGGCAGCAAGCCCTTCGGCCTCCTTCAGCAGCACGTCGACGACGTGGTGCTCCTGGAGCGACTCCGCAATCATCTCTTCGTCGATGCGTTTCACCGCGGGGTAGAAGATCTCCTCCTCCAGCATCGTGTGCGTCTCCAGGCCCTGCTGAATGTCGCGGAAGACGTCCTTCTTTTGGTTCCGCTTCCCCTCGCCCGCGCCCTCGAATTTCTTGAACAGGGATGAGATCTCGCGGTGGTCCTGCTTGAGAAGATTCGTCACTTCGGCGTTGTCCGGCATCGTGCACGCGCTCCCATCGAAGAGTGCGCCGCCCCCTGAGGCGGCGGCGCCTGCCCTCATTCTCGACGCCGCCCGTCGCAGCGGCCGTTGATGCCCGTCAATCGCGCGTCAACGGCGGCGGAAGAAGCCCATGCGACCGGCGGGGACCGTCGGGAGGTTTTCCAGGCGCCAGGAGAAGACCGCGGCGAACGTCATGGCGACGGCGCCGGCCGCGAACAGCGCGCGAATGGCATCGGCAAGCTCCGTCCGGAGGCCACCGATCTGCGCCGGCGTCAGCGTCGCCAGCGACTCCGGCCGCAGGAGCGCGGCGAGGTCGCTCTGTCCGCCGGCGCCGGTGATCAGCACGTCGGCCAGCCGGGCCGTCATGTATGCGCCGAGGAGCGTGACACCGACAGTGCCGCCCAGGCTCCGCGTGAGCTGTACGACCGACGTGGCGATGCCGACGACCGCGCGATCGACGGCGTTCTGCGCGATCACGATGAACACCGGGAAGCTGAGCCCGATGCCGCTCCCGATGATGGAGAGGCCCAGCACGACCGGAAACGTCCCACGGGCCGGGTCTATGACGCTCATCACGGCGAAGCCGATGGCGCCAGCGGCCAGGGTGAGGAACGTCAGGATTCGGTAGCCGATCCGGTGCATGAAGATTCCGGCGATCACGCTCATCGCCGTCATCGCCACCACGGTGGGCGCGAACAGGAGCCCGGTCGCTGTGGGCGATACGTTGAGCACCGCCTGAAGGTACAGCGGGACGTACGTGATGGCCCCAAAGAGCCCGGCGCCCGTCAGCAGCACGAGGATGACGACGGTCTGGTACGTCCGATTGCGAAAGAGTTCCAGGGGGACGATCGGCTCTTCCGCGCGCCGCTCTTGCGCGACAAAGGCGACCGCGCAGGCGACGACGATCCCGATGAAGGCGATGGTCTGCGGCGACTCCCAGGGAAAGGCCGCGCCCCCGACGATTGTCAGGAGCATCAGGATCAGGAGCACGCTCGAGAGCCACATCATCCCGAGGTAGTCAACCTTGGGCGGCGACGCGCGGCGGATCGACCACGGCAGGAACTTCACCATGATGGCGGCGGCGAGGACCCCGGGAATCAGGTTGACCCAGAACACCCAGCGCCAGCTCACGTGCTCCGCGAGATAGCCGCCGAGGATGGGACCGACCACGGACGATAGGCCCCAGATGGCGCCGTTGATGCCCTGCCACCGACCTCGCTGCTCCGGAGGGAAGAGGTCGGCGATGAGCGCCGACACGGAGGGGCTCACGCACCCGGCGCCCGCGCCCTGGAGCGCCCGGAAGAGGATAAGCTGCTGGATCGTCTGCGCCGTGCCGGCGAGCGCCGAGCCGGCAAGGAAGATCGCCATGCCGATCAGGTAGAGGGTCTTGCGGCCGTACAGATCGGACAGCTTGCCGGCGATGGGCACGACGATGGTGGAGGTGAGGAGCGCGGCTGCAAACGCCCAGCTATACAGCTCCATCCCGCCCAACGCGGCGATGACCACGGGCAGGGCCGTGGCCACGATGAGCTGGCTCAAGGACGTCATCAGGGTGCCGAGGAGGAGGCCGACCAAGATGGGGGCGAGCTGGGATCGAGTAAGCGTGATCATGCGGACGCGGCGGTCATGTCCCCTCTCACGCGTGGACGGCCGCTGCTGCGGGCTGGCCGAGGGGCCGCAGGTGCGGCATGACTTCGCGAGCGAACAGCTCCATGTTTTTTACCGTGAGATCGTGAGGGAGGCTGCCGAACTGGAGCAGCGGGACGAGGATGCCGAAGCGCATCTCTTTTTGGAAGGCCTCCAGACGCTGGCGGACCGTCTCGGGTGAACCGAAG
>DASRDP010000086.1 GCA_035652535.1 Chloroflexota bacterium | reverse complement strand
TTCCCACACCGGAGGCTCGCTCATTGATCACCTACAGGGTCCCGTCCTGCCTGGGCGCCTCTGCACTTTTCGTGATCAACTCATTGCACTATTCGTGATCCCCAACACGCACGGCCTCGCCGAAATGGCGCATGTGCCGATGAGCATCATCATCACGCTAACCTGCTCGCCCCACGGGGCCGACTATCGAGCGACGAAGAGTTTATGGCCACGGTATAGACGCTACAATGCCGCCAGTCTCAGCGGGGACTGTCGGAGGATTCATGCGGCCGGTGTCGCTGCCCGATGTGATAGCTCAGGTTCGCGAGCGCATTGGCCGGCTGCGCGGCACGTCGATGAACGAGCAAGGCCGCGCTCATCGCGCCCACCCTGCGTACGCTCGGCTGGGACATCGAGGAGGTCGACGAGGTCTGCCACGAGTACCGTCGCCTATCCAGTGATAGCCCGGTAGACTACGCTCTCCTGATTCATCGGACACCGCGGCTTTTTGTCGAAGCAAAGCCGCTCGATGCCAACATGGACGATCGGCACAGGCCGGACCAGATCCTGGTCTACGCGATGCATGCCGGCGTCCAGTGGGTTGTCCTCACCGATGGCGACGAGTACCGCGTCTACAACGCGCACGCGGTGGTCCCGTTCGAGGAGAAGCTGTTTCGGTCGGTGCGTCTCTCAGACGAAGGGGCCCGAACCGAAGAACTCCTTGAGCTGATCGCTAAAGAGCGCATGCGAGAGAACTGGATCGACACGCTCTGGAAGGCGCACTTTGTCGATCGCCAAATTCGAGCCTCGGAAGTAATTCAGGAAGTTCAGCATTTGTGCCTGAGCTGGTGGGCCCGGAGGGATTCGAACCCTCAACCAATGGATTAAAAGTCCACTGCGCTGCCGTTGCGCCACGGGCCCCGGCGACGAGAAGTGCAGACCGGACGCGGGCCGTGTCCGCTGTCGAGCGATTACGCGGTAT
The DNA here is from genome assembly GCA_035652535.1 of Chloroflexota bacterium. Classification (NCBI taxonomy): domain Bacteria; kingdom Bacillati; phylum Chloroflexota; species Chloroflexota bacterium. Next base: position 84,237 of record DASRDP010000086.1, on the reverse strand, counting down.
ACGAGCGGCGCATCGTAGCGTCGCTAGTCAAGCATTCCCACGAAAGTATAGCTGGGCGCCAGTGGGCGCCCGTCGGCGGTCGCGTCATGCGCATCAGCGCCGATGCCGCCTCCGGGGATCCCCAGACCGGTCTCGATCTTCCGCCTACGGTGCCGCGGCCGGATCGTGGATCTCCAGGCGGTTCCCTGACGGGTCGTTGAAGTACAGCGACCGGCCCACGAACGTCCCGGCCGCGCGGTGCTCGACGTCGCCCCGAATCGTTGCGGGGGGCCCGGTCGGCCGTTGCACGTCTACGCCCCATTCCCGCATGTGGGCCGCCGCGTTGTCGAAATCCTCGGGCGCGACACGAAATGCTATGTGCACCGAGCCGTTGCGCGGCCCACGCGGATCCTGTGGGCTGTCGAGGCGGCACAGCAACACATCCGTCCCGGCGAACCGGACGCAGTGCATTCGGTCCCCTACGGGACCGCCATCCTCCATCCCCAGAACCTGCGTGTAGAACCGAATGGAATCCGCCAGATCGTTGACCGGGATCGCCCAGTGGATCAGCCCCTGAACCGTCACACCGTTCTGCCGAGCCATTCTGTGCCCCTCGCCGTGGTGAATTCTCGCCCGTCATGATATCGTGGCGCGGCGGGCGTAGCCGATCCACCGGGAGAGCCGATGCAAGTCTGGTACTACACCCTGATGCCGTGGCCGTTCCACTACAGCGACATTCCGTTCCCGTTCCCCGGTCAAATGTTCGAGCGCTCGCGGGCGCCCGAGCTGTATCGGGCTTATCTCGATCTCTTTCGTACCGCCGATGACCTCGGCTTCGACGGACTTGCCCTCGCCGAACACCACTACACGAAGGTGGGGACCGCACCGTCGCCCAACCTCATGGCCGCTGTGCTGGCCACTCACACCCACAACGCCAAAATCGGGCTGCTCGGCAACTGTCTCCCGCTTCACGCCCATCCGGTCCGGCTCGCGGAGGAGCTGGCCATGATCGACGTGCTTTCTCATGGCCGTTTGGTGGCGGGATTCATTCGCGGCGGCGGGCGCGAATACCATGCCTATGGCGTCGACATTGCCGATGGTCGCGCGATGTTCGAGGAAGCCTGGGAGCTGATCGTCCGAGCGTGGACAGAGCCCGAGCCGTTCTCCTGGCACAGCGCCCATTACAACTACGATGTGGTTTCGATTCTTCCCCGCCCGGTCCAGCAGCCCCATCCGCCCGTCGTGGCCGCCGCGACCACGGCCGAGAGTATCGAGTGGGCGGCGCGACATCGCGCGCCACTCCTCATGGGCTTCGCGTCAACGCAGCAGATGGTGGACGGCTTCGCGTACTATCGGCGCTTCGCGCACGACGAGTGTGGCTGGGACCCGACCCCTGGGGACATGGGGATCATCGGTCCGACGTACGTGAGCACGACGGACGCTACCGCCCGCGCGGAAGCCGAGGACCACGTATTGAGCCATTACCATGAGCTGAGGAGCCTGATCGCCGGGGGCCCGCTGCGCGAGTTCACTGCTCGCCGTCTATCACCGCGTAGCTACGCCTATCGATCGCAGCAGTCAGAGGACCCTCGCCAGCCGGAGGCCGCGGATTACGAAACGCTGGCCCGCCACCGCTACTACATCGGTGGGCCCGATACGGTGATCCAGCGCATTCGGGAGCGCCAGGCGGAGCTGGGCGTCGGACTCTTTGCAGCCATTACGCCGTTCGGCAGCATGGAGCCGCTCCAGGCGCGGAGCAGCGTGGAGCTATTCGCAAGCGAGGTCCTGCCAGGCATTCGCTGACGACCCGACTGGTGCGCTCAGTTGCGACGACCGAACTTGATCTGGACCTGACCTGGATCGCCGACGGTCGGTGGCTCGGCGCGATAGATCGCCCAGAAGTAGTCCACCGGGCCGGTGCTTTCCTCCACCGGCCCATCCGCGCTGCCGCCTGGCTGCCAACCCGCGAAGGTGATCTTCCTCATCGGGCCGTAGGGCGACACCTGCCAGCGCGACCAGTCGTCGTCAGCGACCGGTCCCACGCTCCAGGTGCCCGTGGTGCTGCCGTAGACATAGGCGCCGTCGGAGCCGAGGGTGAGGTCGGGCCCCTCCGTCCGTGCCGATCCCGCGCCGCCGGCATCGTAGAAGAGACGGGCGGAGAGGACTCTCCAGGTTCCCGCCATGGTGGTGTCGACGCCGCCTGCGTCCGATTCGTCGGCATTGTCGGCAAGGAGCGTCGGCACAACGCGTCGCACGAACGTTTCGGCGCGGGGGTCGGTGAGGTCTCTGCCGATGCCGCCGGTCGACGAACCGTCGCCAGATGAGGACTGCAGCCGGGCGTACCACGCGGCCGCGACTTCGCGGACCGGCGCCTCACAAACCGCACCCACGGTCGCAAACGGCGCCAGGCAGGCTACGTCCGCGACGTATCGTCCCACCGCGAACTGCGCTTCATAGACATCGTCGTGAAAGGCGAAGGCGCCCGCGTCACCAATGCCGGTCACTTCGCGGCGGCTCGCTGGATCCGCGGTGATCTGGTCGAGGTACCCGCCAACGAAGGAACGCGCGGCCTCGCCACGGGCGAAGGGGAAGAGGACGAACTCCATCACGTGGTCGGCATCCGCCGCCAGCGCTGAACGCTGGAAGGCCAGCCGCGTCGCCCCCCCGTTTCGCAGCGTTGACTGCACCGTGTCCGGATCGCCGGTGGTGTCGATCGCGGCCCACGCCTCCGGCGAAATCGATACTCGACCCAGCACGGGACCAACGCCATCGACGGGAGGGGGTAGGTGCGCGGCCAGGCCCGGATCCATCCCCTGCGCGCGAAGCTCGCCCCGTAGCAGCGCCTGTACCCGACCGTCGAGCGCGGATGCCGACCGGGCTACACGATCGGGCGTATTCTCGTCGGAGCCAAGGAAAGCGAGCCGGGCCACGACCGGGCCCTCGCGGAAGCGCACCGCGATCTCGTCCGCTGCTCCTGAGTCGGTGGTGCGCGTCCTCGTATAGAAGTGTTTCGTCGCCGATCGGAGGTCCGTCAATCAGCACTCCACCGACATCGGTCGTATCCCAATACGAGAGAAAGGCTGCGCTGGCCGCCTCCGGCCCGGTGAACAGAGTCAGGGCGGCTTCCAAATTTGCATCCAGCGCGTCGACGTTGACGTAGGTCTGTGCCACAGTGAAGCGGCGCCCTGGCACCATCGTGCCGTCGCCGCGATACGGCGGCACGTTGAATTCGGGGAGTCGTGGCCACCACCGCGCATCGCCATCGCCGAGGTCCGCGTCTGTGCCTGGCGGGAGCGCCGCAGTCCAGAGATCCTCGGGCGTGATGTCGCGTGGATCGATGTTCGCGTTGTTGGCCACCTGTGCTGCCAGGGTGATGTGGTCGGGTGATGCACCCCCGACGACGGACGGCAGAATCAGCATGGTCACCATCAAGATCGCCCCAAGCCACCGGTCGGGCAATCTCCGCGTGCCAACGTTCACAGTCAGACACTCCAGTGTGAGATGGCCGTGGCCGCCCGGCACCGACGGGCCATGGGCAACCCGCCTTCGCGCTGTTGTCCAAAGATAACGGCTACCGCGGGCTTACGCCCCGCCCAAAAGGATGGTCAGGAAATCCCTACCCGTGGGGTGCTGGGTCTGAACCATCGCGTACACGCGCCGGGGCGCAGTGCTCCTTGTTGGCGAAGGCCGCGATAGCGGACGCCGCGGCAGCAGAAACTGGACAGCCGCGCCACCGGGCGACTATGGTGGCGGCGATTCCTGGCGCGCAGAGCGCGACCGAGGCCGCACATCGCGGCGAGTCCCCGAATCGCCGCGAGGCCGCGACGCGGGACAGCGCGTCACGGCGCGGTCACCCGTGGAACGAAGGTGGAAAGTTCATGCGTCTCATCTTTTTTCGATTGCTCGTCGTAATCCTGCTTCTCCAATCGTTCGCGCACCTCCCGCAGGTCCGCGCCCAAGACGCAGACGAGGATTCCGACGATGGGCCGCGGGTCGTGGGAGTGTCGGAATACATCTCGCTCGTCAATAACGCGACAAACCGGCTGAATCGCAGCGCGGATCTCCTGGTGAGCCTCGTGAACAACCCGCGCCTCGACGACACCTGGTGGCAGCAGCTCGATGAGATCGTGGAATCGGACGCCCGGGCTTATGAGAGCGTCGCGACGGTGCAGCCACCCGATTGCCTGAGCCAGTATCACGATCGGCTGCTCGAAGCGTTTGACCTGCACCAACAGGTGACCCAGACCGTCGCGGCAGCCATGCGTATCGACAAGCAAGACCCCCAGTGGGCGGCGACGATGCGGCAGGCTACAGACCTGCGCGCGCAGGAGAACACGCGCATGAAGGAAGCCCAGCTCTTTCGGCCGAGCAACGCTGACCTGCGCGACAACTGCTAGAGGGCGGCTCCGAAACGGTCATTCTGAGCCCGCAGGCGAAGAGTCGGCCAGGCGCTGTCCGGCGCTGTGGAGATCCTTCGCTTCGCTCAGGATGACCGGTCCTTCTTCGGACGCGCCTTCAGGACGGGCTCGCCGCGTAGAGCGAGCGGATCCGCGCTACGCCGCATACTCCGCTGGGTGCTCTGCCTCGTCCCGCTGCGCCGTCGTCTGGATGTTGTCCAGCACCTGACGCACGGTCATGCGGTGTTGATCCGCCGCGCGCTTGATGTCCTCGTACGTGATGTTCACGTTGGGCTGGCCCATGTCATCGTGGGCCCGCATGCACCCGCAGTTCATGCACATGACGTCCTCCCGATACGCCGTCACGATGTGGTTCGGACAAAGGGTAGCCTCGCCAACGTTACCGCGCGCGTGGACGTCGGTTGCCGGCACGTTTGACTTGACCCCGGTGTCGGAACCATCTCCAGACCATGGCGCTGCCGAATAAGGCTCGCACACCTTTCCTACCACCATGTGACGGATTGGAGGTCACAGGTCCATCTCATAAATGTGAAAGTGTAAACAAAGCGTCGAGGTTGTACTTGCGTTTCGTAACAGGACTGTCGCATACTGGGCGCCACATTCGTGGTGCGCTGCAGCGGCCCGATCTTCCCGGGCATGACGCTTGAGCGCGCCGAGTGGAGGCTCGTTCGTGGTTCAGCGGTTCCTTTCGCGTGTTCCCGTTTTCCGGAGTCTCGCGGCCCTCCTGGCTCTGCCCGCGCTGCTCTTCGTGTTTGGGGCGAGTATGTCCCACGAGGCGATGGCGGCAGGTCACGGTCGGTCAGCCTTGGCGACGACGACGGCCGTACAAACCGTCCAACACGCGTCACTCGCGAGTCACGGTCGCGCGATCGCGACGGCCACCGCGGCGGCACGGACGGCGACCGTGGCTGCCTCGCCCTCGATGACCCCAACACCGACTCTCACGAACAAGACCCTCCCAAGCGCAACGCCGACGGCACTCCCATCTTCCACCTCCTCGTCCACCGCAACGGCGACGCGGACCTCGACGGTCGCCGTCCAACCGTCCGCGACGAGCACCACGACGATCCAGTCTGCTGGGTCGACGTATCTCAGCGACCTCCCATGGGTCTACGCCAACAACGCCTGGGGCCCGGTCGAGCGGAACATGAGTAACGGCGAGAGCGCACCCGGTGATGGCCACCCCATCACACTGAACGGCGTCGTCTACCCGAAGGGCTTCGGTACCAACGCGTACTCCGATATCCAGTTCGCCCTTGGTGGCGGCTACTCGACCTTCACATCGGATATCGGTGTCGACGACGAAGAGGGGACGCTCGGTACGGTGAACTTTCAGGTCTGGACGGACGGCGTTCTGCGCTATGACAGTGGAGTGATGACGAATGGGAGCGCAACCAAGACGGTAAGCATCTCTGTGACCGGGGTGAACTTCCTGAACCTCACGGTCACGGATGGGGGCGATGGGAACTGGTACGACCACGCCGACTGGGCAGGCGCGCGGCTCGGGTCCGCGTCCGCCAGCAGCGGCATATCGAGCCCAACGCCAACGCGCACGGCGGCCCTGGTCCCAACGGCGACGCCAATCGCGTCGGGCAGCAGCCCGTCGGGCGTTCCGATGCCCGTGGGAGACCTCCCCGGCTGGCACCAGATCTTTGCCGACGACTTCACCCAGGACGCTGCGGTCGGTCAGTTCGCGCAGATCTACGGGTCGCGCTGGTCGCCATACCCCGACGGCTGGTCCAATACCGCCGGATACAGCGCCATGAGCCGCTACTATCCCAGCAAGGTGGTGAGTGCGTCGAACGGCATGATGCAGCTCAATCTCCACAGCGAATACCTGACCAGCGCGCAGCTCAACATCAACGGCGGCTACGGCAGCCCGGGCGTTTACGCCCTCGACGCGGCCATGCAGCCCGCCCAGAACGGCGCGCCCATCAATCAGCTCTATGGGAAATATTCGGTCCGCTTCCGGACCGATTCCCTCCCCGGGTTCTACTCCGCGTGGCTCCTCTGGCCGCAGAGCGAGAACTGGCCGTACGACGGCGAGATCGATTTCCCGGAGGGCGGGATCGACTCCAGCATGTGCGCGTTTCTGCACCACGAGTACGCCACCTCGCCCGGCGACCAGGATGCCTTCTGCACCAGCACGCTCTGGTCCAGCGGCTGGCACACCGCGACCACCGAGTGGGGTCCGACCCAGACGAAGTTCATTTTGGATGGAGTGGTCATTGGAACTTCGACGACGAACATCCCCAGCACGCCCATGCGCTACGTACTCCAAAACGAGGCATGCTGGGGGAGCTGCCCGTCGTCCAGCCTCTCTGGCTACATCCAGGTCGACTGGTTCGTCATGTACGCGCCCGCGCCATAAGCGCGCACACCGCCGAACAATTCCGAAACCACGCGGACAGTCGCGTTACAGCTCGTGTTGCGAGCGGCAGAACCCCCGTCGATTGGCTCTAGACTACGGGAAGCAGCCGCCGCGCGAGAGCCATAGTGCGAGGAAATTCGTGTGTTGGAGTCGGCCGATGGACGCGAACCATCATGATGTGAACCGATCTGAAAGCTCCCGAGGGACGCCGTCGACTCGAACGTCGCCCCGCAATCCGGCTCTCTCCGGCCTCTACGCGGCGCGGAGCGCGCTCTTTACGCACCCGGCGTTCACCAGCGTCATCCTCCCATCTCTCCCCAGGTCCATCCGCTGGGGTCTGCGAAGGCTCTACTTTCTCCCGGCCGACGTATTCGAGCGGTTGGCCGGAACACAGGACGACCTCGTTCCGCCCAAGTCGGAGATCTTCGTCGGTGCCGTCGACACGTTTCGTTCGAGCGGCGATGTGCTCGTGGAACGGCTGGTGCAGGTCGCCGGTCTCACGCCCACGTCGCGGGTGTTGGACGTCGGCTGTGGAATCGGCCGCCTCGCCGTAGCGCTTGCAGATTTCCTGGGCGAGGACGGCGCGTACGACGGGCTGGATATCGTTCCCTCGGGCATCGAATGGTGCAACGGGCACATCGCGGCGCGACGCGCCAACTTCCGCTTCACGCTGGCGGACGTCTTCAACAAGGAGTACAACCCGAAGGGCCGCGTTCCACCCTCGGCGTTCGCGTTCCCCTACGCCGATGCATCGTTCGACGTCGTCGTCCTAGCCTCCGTCTTCACCCACATGCTCCCCGAGGACATGGAGCACTACGTCGCGGAATTCGCCCGCGTCCTCAAGCCGGGCGGGCGCTGCTTTGCCACGTTCTTTCTCATCAACGACGATGCCCAGCGGCGAATGGAGGCGGGAGAGGGCGCGCTGCGCTTTCGCATCCATCGCACTCCAGCGTGGATCATCAGCGCCCAGGTGCCCGAGTACGGCATTGGCTACGACGAGCCGCACGTCCGTGCGCTCTTTGAGCGATACGGCTTCTCGATCGACGACGGCGTTTACTACGGCGGCTGGTGCGGGCGGGCGCCGTTCTGGTACGCGGAGTCCGGGCTCGGCGACCACGACGTGATTGTCGCGACCAAGCCCGCGCCGGACGACTAGCCAGCCGAATCGTCCCGCCGCCGGCGGTGGGACGTCAGATCCCGGTCGCGCGCTGATGGCCGCCGATCGGACCCATCGGTCCGACGGGTACTTCGATGAGGGTCGGCTCCCCGGCCGCCAGGGCCGCCCGGAGCTCGCGGCGCAGCGCGTCGGGGCTCGTCGCTCGGCGACCGGCAATCCCGAAGGCGTCAGCGAGCTTTCCGAAGTCCGGATTGCACAGGTCCGACGCGATGACGCGTCCCTCGAACCGAGTGGCCTGGGTCCCTCGGACGTTCCCGTAGGCATTGTCGTTGAACACAATGGCGACGACGGGGAGCCGCTGCTGCGCCATGGTCGACAGCTCCTGAACGTTGAAGAGGAAGCCACCATCGCCGCTGATGGAGACCACGCGTCGGCCCGGGTTGCCGACCTGGACCCCCAGGGCCGTCGCAAATCCGTAGCCCAGCGTTCCCTGGTAGCCGGACGTGATGAGCGTGCGCGGCGTGTAGACGGGGAAGTAGGCCTGCGCCCAGTAGCCCACCTGCGTACTCTCCGTGACCAGGAACCCGTCGTCCGGCAGCTCCGCGCGAATGGCGAGGGCCAGCTCCGCCGCTTCGGGCTGGACCGTTGTGCTCTTGGCTGCCATGCGCGCCTTCAGCTCGGCGACCTCGTCGGCGCGCGACGCGCGGGCGACGTTGTGGCGGCCGACCCGGTGGATCAGCGCGGCCAGCCCGGCCTGCGCATCGGCCACGATCGCCACGTCCGGCGGGTAGTTGCGGCCTACCTCGGTCGGGTCAGCGTCGAGCTGGATGACCGTCTTTTCACCCGGCTGCCAGCTGGCGCGCCCTCCGACGATGAAGCGACTCCCGACCACCAGAATCACGTCCGTGCTCGGGGTGAGGGCCGCCGCGGCGAGATCCGGAAGCGCCAGCGGATGGCGATCGGAGAGGGCGCCGCGGGCATTTCCGGTCGAGACGACCGGCGCCTGGAGCATGTCGGCCAGCTCCCGCAGCTCATCCCAGGCGCCCGCGCGCAGGACGCCGCCCCCGGCGTAGATCAGGGGGCTGCGCGCGCGGCCCAGCGCCCGGGCGGCGGCCTCTAGGGCCTCGGGATCCCCCTCATCACGGATATCGGGCGCTGGGTCGTCCAGGAGCACGTCACCGGTCGCTTGGAGCACGTCGGGCGGGAGCTCGATCTCGACGGGACGGGGTCGTCCGCGCTTGAGCTGGGCGAACGCCTCGCGCACGAGCGGGGCGATCTGCGCGGGGGAGGTCGGGCGCGCCTGCCACTTCGTCACGTGAGCCACCATGCCGAGCTGATCGTCGATCTCGTGGAGAATGCCGCGGCCGAGACCGATCAGTTTGGAATCGATCTGGCCGGTGATGCACAGGACGGGCGAAGAGCACGCGTACGCGGTTGCAAGGGCGGCGCTGGCGTTCAGCAGGCCCGGGCCCGGCACGACCAGGCAGACGCCGATCTTGCCCGTGCTTCGCGCAAATCCGTCCGCCATGTACGCCGTCGCCTGCTCGTGGCGGGTGTGCACGACGTGGATCTGGTCGCGCGCGTCGTAAAGGGCGTCGAAGATCCAGTCGAGCTGCACGCCCGGCAGCCCGAAGATGGTATCCACGCCCTCACGCTTGAGCTGCTCGACGAGCGCCTGCCCACCAGTCATCACCGGCATCGCAACTCCTCCGCGACGTCTCGCCGCAGCTCGATTCTATAGGCCGCGGTGGCGCACACCCCAGCATTGACGGTCCTCGGGCGCGTGCGGTTTACTGTGAGTCCCGGCGCGGCGCTCGGTGCGCCATCCATGATGAGGTGCGCAGAGATGACAGAAGTCCATACGGGCGGGAACGGCCACGCGGCCGCTGACCGGACTGATTTCGTCCACACGGGACCCGGAACCCTGGCCGGGCGCTACCTGCGCACGTTCTGGCAACCGGTCTTCCGCTCCCAGGACCTCCAGTCCGGCAAAGCGGCGCCTATTCGCGTGATGAGCGAGGACTTCACGCTCTATCGCGGCGCGTCCGGCGCGGCGCATGCGCTCGCCTTTCGCTGCGCGCACCGCGGGACACAGCTCTCGACGGGCTGGGTGGAAGGCGAGAACATTCGGTGCCGGTACCACGGCTGGGTCTACGACCCGACCGGCCAGTGCGTGCAGCAGCCGGCCGAAGTTGCGCCGTTTTGCGATCGCGTGCGCATCCGCGCATACCCGACCCAGGAGTATCTCGGGTTCATCTTCCTGTACCTGGGCGAGGGGGAGCCACCGCCGCTCCCCCGGTATCCGGCGTTGGAAGGGGAGGGCGAGCTGCAGGTCACGCTGCACGTTCGTGGCTGCAATTACTTCAACAACATGGACAACGCTATCGACGAGCTGCACCACTACTTCGTCCACTGGAACCGACGCAGACCCGTCGGCGAGCAGATCATCCCCCGAATCAGCGGCGAGGAGACGGAGTACGGCGTCCGAATCACGATGACGCGGCCGGACCTGCAGCGATCGTGGGTGTGGCACTACCACATGCCGGGCATCCTCCAGATGAACACGTCGGACACGGACCAGAGCATTCACTGGCGGGTGCCCATCGACGACGCGAGTCACCTTATCCCCACGACGACCTTCACGCCCAAGGGCGCGGAGCGCCATCGGCGCGAGGCGGGGGACGAGGACCCGATCGCGGCCAGCCAGAAGATCGCCGAAGTCGCGGCCGAGATTCGGGCAGGGCGGATGTCCATCGACGACCTCGATCTTCGGGACAACTACTTCCCCATCGGAGACGAGGTCACCCAGGTCGGCCAGGGCGTGATCGCGGATCGTCAACAGGAGCGGCTTGGCAGCTCCGACGCTGCGCTGATCGTGTTCCGCAGGCTCTGGCAGCGGGAGCTGCGCGCACTGGCGGAGGGCCGTCCGTTGAAACAGTGGACGCAGCCGACGGAGCCATTGCTCGCGACGCCGCGCTTCGAAACGATTCCGACGAGGTGACCATGCCGCGGCGCATCGGATTTATCGGGCTTGGCTCGATGGGTCGCCCATTCGCCACGAACATCGTCCAGGCGGGGTTCGATCTCTTCGTTCACGACGTGCGGCCAGATCCCGTGGCCGAGCTGGTCAAGCTGGGCGCGCACGCCGCCAGCTCCGCGCGGGAGGTCGCACAGCGCGCGGAGATCGTGCACGTGGCGGTGCACGACGAGGACCAGGTCGACGATGTGCTGCACGGGGACGAGGGGCTGATGGCCGGGGCGCACCCGGGGCTGATCGCCGTGATCCACACCAGCGTGCACCCGGTCCGGATGCAGCGCGCCGCCGAGGAGTTGCGGGCGCGGGGGATCGCGACCCTGGATGCCCAGATGAGCGGCGGCGTCGGCGGCGTGGTGAACCGGAAGATGTGCCTCATGGTCGGGGGCGATCCGGCCGTTCTGGAGCAGTGCCGCCCGGTGCTGGAAACGACCGCTTCGAGCATCTATTTGATGGGCGACGTGGGGATGGGCGCCGTCACGAAGATCGCGCAGAACATGATGACCGCGACGTACCTCATGGCGTCCATGGAGGGATTTCGCATCGCGGAGAAGGCGGGCGTGGACCTCGAGGTCTTTCAGGAGGTCGTGCGCACCAGCTCCGCCCAGAGCTACGTGGCCGACAAGTACCTCAAGGAGTGGGGCGACCGTGAAGCGCGCTGGATGTACCATCAGGTGCTCTGGGACGCTCTCGATCTGGCCCACACGTACGACGTCGAGCTGCCTGGCGCCGCCACCTGTCTGCAGGCCCTGGCCCACGGGTTGCTGAAGGCCGCACCGTGAATCTCCTCCCCCGACGCAGTGGGGGAAGGTTCGGGGGTAGTCCTGCGGTTTGCTAGGGCACCCGCACGGCCAGGAGGGCGAGCGTGCTCTCCTCCTTCACCACCTTGAGAGCGCGGGCGATGGCCGGGCCCAGCTCACTCGGGTCCTCGATCGGCCCCTCCGCGTAGGCACCCTGGGCCCGGGCATAGCCGGCGATGTCGATGCGCGGCTCGCGGATCTCGACGGCGATGTGCTTGTTCGCCGTCGACCGTTCGCGCTGCTGGTTGATGTACGTCACGTGGCCGCCCTCGCCGATGTACCCGCCGTTGTCGAGCACGAAGGCCAGGACGGGGATGTGGTGGTGGACGGCCGTCCACAGACAGCTGGGATCGTAGAAGAAGTCGCCGTCTCCATTGAACGCCACGCAGTAGCCGCCGCGGTCGCGCGCGGCGAGCCCGACGCCGATGGCGCGCGACAGCCCGGTCCCGAGCCCGGCGGCCCCGCCGGCGGAGATGACCGAGCCGGGTCGGTCGATCTCCCACAGGCGGCGCGCCCAGCCCTCGGGGCTTCCTTGGAGGACCCACGGGTCGCCCTTGAGGTGGCTCCACGTTTCCTGGGCGAGCCGTGCGTGCGAGATGGGCCGATGGCCCGCTTCGCGGTCCGCCTCGTCGGCCCATCGCCGCTGCGCCGACGTCTTTCGCTCCCCGATCGTCGCGCGCCGCTTGTCGGCGCCCGCGGACGGCTTCGTGGCCCCGAGGGAGCGCAGTTCCTCGGTGAGCTGGGGGATCGCCAGGCTCGTGTCCGCCGCGATGGAGAGGGACACGGGATACAGGCGGCCGTAATCGGTCATGGTGCTGCGGATCGCCAGGTCCGAGAGGCCGATGGAGACGACGGTGGCGCCCGCTTTGAGTCGGCTCGGGCTCGGCCCGCGCGGATACCGGTCTCGGCTTACCAGGACGACTTCCGGCTGCTCGACGTCGAGGAGCAGGACCACGTCGGCGAGGCCGATCAGGTCCGTGCCGGTCGCGTCGAGGGGATGCGTGTTCGGGAAGTTGAACGCGCCGCCCACGTCTACGACCGGGATCGTCGCGGCCTCGGCCAGCTCGATCAGGCTGGCCACCGCGCCCGGGTTTCGCCCGACGCGGTCCGCCAGGATGATCGGGAACTCGGCTTCGGCCAACAGTCGCGCCGCCCGCCGAAGCGCGCCGGGATCGCCCTGCACCGGCGCCGGCGCAGCGAACTTCGACACGTCGGGGATCGGGATCGGCTGCTGGAGCTGCGCCTCCTGCCAGCCGGCGTCGAGGGCGATGTAGACCGGCCCCCGCGGCTCCGTCATGGCTACCCGGTACGCGCGCATGAAGGACTCGGGGAAGCTGGCCGGGTCGTGGGGCTGATCGTCCCATTTGACATAATCTCGAACGAGATTGCCCTGGACGAGGGCCGTGTGCACCCAGTCGATCCAGGGCCGGCGCTCCGGAATGCTCATCGGGCCGGTGCCGCTCATCACGATGACGGGCGTTTTGGACACGAAGGTCTCGTAGATCGCCATGGATGCGTGGAGCGTCCCCACGACGTTGTGGACGAGGGCCACTGACGGCTCGCCGCTCGCCTTCGAATATCCGTGGGCCACGCCCACCGCGATCTCCTCGTGCAGACATTCGATGGCCACGGGCGTCTCGTTGCCGCCGTAGTTCAGCATCGAGTCGAGGAGTCCGCGGTAGGTGCCGCCGAGATTCAGCGGCGCGTACTTGATCCCGTAGGCCTTCATCATGTCGACGATGACGTCCGAGCCCCACTCCGCAGGCATTCCGTTCTCCGACTTCAGATTTCGCTCGCTCCGCGCTGGAGCCCGGTCACGTCCACTCGGCGAACCCCATGGCGCAGCCGTTGCCCGCCTCGTTCCGGTAACAGGGCACGTAGTCCACCAGGCTCATCTGCAGCCCGTCGCCGGCCATCGCGCCCGCGACGATGACCCAGTTCTTGATCTCCGACGTCCCGCCACGGAACCGCACGTCCGGGTAGTCCGTGAGCTTCGCCACGTCGTTGTGCTTCAAGCCGTCGATGATCCGCGCGTCCAGGTCCTCCTCGATCACGGTGTGGCTGAGGCCGCCGGAGGCGATGATCGCGACCCGCTTGGTGCTGTCCCACGCCTCGATCGCCTGCCGCAGCGCCTGGCCGAACCGGTAGCAGCGTCGGGCGAGGGGCGCGTTGGGCGGGAAGTAGGTGTTGACCATGATGGGCACGTTGGGGAGCGCCTCGTTGTTCATGAGGCGGCGATAGACGTAGTGGAACGCGTGGCCGATTGCGCCATTCTTTCGTCCGGCTGGCAGACAGTTCGAGCGGGTCACGTCGAACTCGTGCTCGATCATCGCCTCGATCAAGTACTCGCCGAGCGCCGGATCGCCGGGATGCGTCAGGCGCTCCCTTGGATAATTGCCGACGGTCCGGTCGGCGTAGCCCCCGCGGCGGCCGGAGGGCGCGGGATCGTCCGCCATGGTTGCGCCGTAGTAGATGCCGATGGCCGGCATGTTGTCGTCGTGGAACGCCTCGTGCTGGTCGTCGCCCACGATGACGCACACGTCGGGCGCGGCGCGATCGAGAGTGTCGGCCAGATGACCGATCGCGGTTTGGCATGCGTTCCAGCGCGCCTGAAACTTCTCGTCGGTGCACTCGCGCTCGAAGTGCTCGTGGGCTCGCGCTTCCAGCAGCTCCGGGAACGAGTACACCTTGCCCTGGTACCAGTGCTCCTCCTGGGTGCGCTGGAGGTCGCCATAGGCGCGCCAGGTGTCCGGCGGAAACTCGAGCTGGGGCGCGTGGGATGACGCCAGGCCGAGAACGATCTTCGCCATCGGGGTGTCTCCTTTCGATCCGCCCGGGTGGGGGGTACTACGTCGGCGAGCCCGTCAGCTCGCCGGCCACGATGTACGCGGCGCCCAGGGCCGCGAACTTCTGGACGTCGGTTCCGAACCGCACCTCGTATTCGACTTCCATGGCGCCGTTCGGGCCGGTCCGGGTGATCTCGAAGAGCTCCGCTTTGCCGAGCGGTCCCTGTACTGTGGCGACGAGCGTATCGACCATCGGTGCCTCCGGTGCCGCCGTCCGCGCGGCGGTGTGTTCCTGTCGTGCGTTTATCGATCTTCGCTACGGGCGAGCCGGCGCCGCGTGCGCCTCGGGCCGGTAGGTGCACAGCTCGTGGGCCGTTTCGATCCAGGACTCTTGCTTCGGGAGGATGAACCCGCAGCCGCCGACCCGATATGCCGACGGCGTATCGGCGCCGGGCGGGGCGCCGCCCGGCTGGTGCGCCTTCACCGCGTCGAGCAGCCGCCGGCGCATCCTGATCACGCCGGTGTCCGAGATGCCGAGGTGCTCGCGCGTGCGGTCGTAGATCGGCCCCATCGACTCCTGGACGGCGTTGTCCTGCGTGGACCGGTCGGGGATCCCGCAGAACTGGCTCGTCCGCTGCAGCTCGTAATCGAGGCCGTAGTCGTTTTCGCGATTATGGACAGGGCGAAAGGCGCCCATCGGCGCCGACGTGGGAGGCAGGAGACCCTTCGGCACGCCGGCGTGCAGGCCGGGATTCGGGTATTCCAGCATCTTCTCCAGCTCGTCGTCGGTGAAGGGGCGCTCGTAGTTCGCGGTGAAGCTCCAGGTGATCGTCGTCTCGTCGTCCATGGGGACGAAGGCATGGGCGCCCTGCGACCTCTTGGGATGCTCGCGGTCGACGACGGCGTGGCTCGGCATCATCGTCCAGTAAGGGAACAGAAATTGGTTGATGCGCCAATAGGTGGAATCGTCGCCCGCCTCGCGGCGCGATGCGATCATGATGCCGTAATCGGTGTCCACCAGCTCGAAGCGCGCGTAGCGATTGGTCATGGCGAGGCCGATGCCTCGGTTCGTCTGCTCGTCGGCGCCCCATTCGCGGTTCGTCTTCGGGTCCTTCTCTCGTTTCATGGCGAGGTCGAGGGAGAGACGGACGTGCAAGAAGCTGGCGTGGGTCGTGTCGATGCCGCCCTCGATGGCCTGGACCCAGTTGTTCTCCTGGAGGCGCTTGGTGAAGAACTGCTGGCGCTCCGGGACGAGGAAGAGGGGGATCTCTGGCAAGGGGGGCGGCTCCTCGCGGGCGCCCATGTAGACCCACACGACGCCGCCGTAGTCGGCGCATCGGTAGGCCCGCTGGCGGATCTTGTCCTTGAAATTGCTCTCGGGCGGCTCGTTGGGCATGTCGACGCACCGGCCGCTCACGTCGAACTTCCAGCCGTGGTAGACGCAGCGCAGGCCGCTCTCCTCGTTGCGGCCGAAGAAGAGGGACGCGCCGCGATGCGGACAGTGGTCCGCGAGCATGCCGACGCGCCCGGCGCTGTCGCGGAACGCGATCAAGTCCTCGCCGAGGAGCCGCACCCGAATGGGCGCGCAGTCGGGCGATGGCAGCTCGGTGGAGAGCAGCACCGGGTGCCAGTACTCCCGCAGCATCGCGCCCATCGGCGTCGCCGGCCCGACCCGGCACAGCAGCTCGTTGTCCTCTCGTGTGAGCACGAAGCCGTCCTTTCCCGCTGAGCTGAAACGGAGATTGGCCGATTATATCCTCGCACGCCGGACGGCGAGACGGGGCGCTCCCGACGCTGAATCGACTGGTTCTGGTGCCCATGGTTGACATGCGACCGGTTGCCCCGCGCTCTCCCGCGCCCGTAACATGAGCGCGTTTCCACTGAGACGGTCGGCGAGGAGAACTGTGGGGCGAGGTTGCGATTCGGAGGCTGCGCGCCGTGCGCGTTGAGGAGCACGTCTCGGTCCCGGCGAGTCTCGATGAGGCCTGGGCCTTCGTCTGGCAGACGGAGCGACTCGCCGCGTGTCTTCCGGGATGCGTGGGCGTCGAGATCGTCGAGCCGGGCAAGTCCTACCGCGCCAAGTTCATCGACCACATTGGGCCCTACCGGGTCGAAGCGATGATGGACGTCGTGGTGGAGGACGTCGAGGCGCCCGAGCGCATTCGCATTCGGGCCAGCGGCAAGGATTCGCGGCTCGGCGTGTCCCAGCGGGTCGCCCTCGAGGTTCGCCTTCGACCGACCTCCCCCCAGGAAACCGCGCTCGACCTATCCGGCGACGTCGAAGTGCTGGGCAAGGTGGCAACCCTCGGCCAGTTCGCCATCAAGCGCAAGATGAACGATGTGATTCGCAAGTTCGGCGAGAACATTCGCGCGCAGTGGCCTCCTTCCCCGTCCGCGAGCGCCTAGCGTGGCCCGCCGCTCGACGTGCCGCTCCTCTGGCGCGCACTCACAGCTCGTAGCCCTCTTCCTCGCCTTCGCCGTCTCGGCGTGTAGCGCCGCGCCCAGTCCCGACCCCTCGACCGGTTCGGCGCAACAGGCCGCCGGCCCGGAGCGGCGTGGCGGCGCGATCACCGTGGCTGTCATCAACGCGGTCCCCTCCATGGGACCGATCGGCACGTCGTCGACGACGAGCGGCGGCTTTCTATCGGCCGCGGAGCTGCATTCGGCGCCCCTTGTCACGTCGGACGTCCACAGCCGCCGGCCCGTCGGCCGCCTGGCGGAGCGCGTGCCGACCATCGAGAACGGCGACGTCTCCCTGGGCGCGGACGGGCGCATGCAGGTCGTGTACCACCTGCGTCACGACGTGACCTGGCAGGACGGCGCTCCCTTTACCGCGCAGGACCTGGTCTTCTCCTACACCATGAACAGCGATCCGGGCCTGCCCATCCTGCAAGAGCAGCCCTTTGGCACCATCGAAACCGTGGCCGCGCCGGACGATTTCACGTTCGCCATCACCTTCGCGCGACCGTACAACGCGCCCGATCAGATGGGGCTCCGCCGCTTCTGGCCCATGCCCCGGCACATCCTGGAACCCGCCTACCGTCGCTATCTGGCCTCGATGAACGCCGACGAGGTCGTCAACCTGCCGTACTGGACGTCCGAGTACGTCCATCTCGGCCCGTTTCGCCTCGCATCGTTTGATCCGGCCGACACCATCGTCCTCCAGGCCTACGATGGCTACTTCCTCGGGCGCCCGAAGCTCGACACAATCCGCATCAAGATCTTCTCCGACCCGAACGCCATGTATGCGAACCTGCTCTCCGGCACGGTGGACATCTTTCTCGAAAACACCCTCCCCTCGAACCTTGGCTTTGAGCTGATGGACCGCTGGAACAGCTCGGGCGAGGGGACGGTGTACCTGAAGCGAAGCACGCAGCGCTTCCTCTCGCCGCAGATGCGGCCGGGCGTCCAGGTTGAGCCGAGCGTCATCTCCGACGTGCGCGTGCGTGCGGCGCTGTACCATGCGCTCGATCGGGAGGGGTTGTCGGAGGGGCTGCAAAATGGGCACCGCGAGCTGGCCGCCTGGGAGCTCCTCTATTCCGGCGAGCCGCTCTACGACGCGGTGAAGGATGCCTTTCGCCGATACGCCTACGATCCCGAGCGGGCGAAGGCGATGCTGCGAGAGGCTGGCTGGACGGCCGGCGCGGACGGCGTGCTTCGTAGCGATTCGGACGGGAGGCCGCTGCGCGCGCCCATCTCCGCGACGTCGGGCCGAACGGGCGAGCAGGAGCTGGCGGCCATCGCCGACTACTGGCGTCGCATCGGAGCGAGCGTCGAGGAGCTGACGATCCCGTCGGCCCAGGTGCGCAACGCCGAGTACCGCGCCCTCTACCCGGGCTGGGAAGCGAGCGCGCAGGGTGGCGGCGACGAGATCCTGGGCCGCCTCGAGGGTCCGGCCGCGTCCGCGGAGAACCGCTGGGTCGGAAACCGCGGCGGGTACGACAACTCGCGGGCCCAGCAGCTCGTCGACGCCTATCGCTCCAGCCTCTCCTTCGACGCGCAGTTTCAGGCGATGAAGGCGATCAGCGATTTCGTCGCGGATGAGCTTCCGTTTCTCGTGCTCTACAGCACCGCGGTGCACATCGGCGTCTCGAGCCGCTTGAAGGCGCTGGACGACAACGACGGCGGTGATAGCGTGGGTCGAAACTACGGCAGTTACTCGCGCAACGGGCATCTGTGGGAGCTGCGATAGGGACGCTGGCCCCGGGTCCGGCCACCGGATATGATTCTCCCACATGCCGGCGGACGTTCGGATTCGTGATAGTTCGGAGGTTGAAGCATGCTGCAGGCTAAGCTGAATCAGCTCCTCACCCAGACGGGCCCAGGGACGCCCGGGGGTGAGTTCATGCGGCGATACTGGCAGCCGGTCGGCGTCTCGGCCGACGTGAAATTCGGCGATCCGCCCCGTCAGATCCGAATCCTCGGCGAGGACCTGGTCCTCTTTCGCGAGCCGTCGGCCGGCTCAGGCCAGGCTGGCCGCGTGGGTTTGCTGGGGCTGCACTGCAGCCATCGATTGACGTCGCTGGCCTATGGTCGCGTCGAGGATGGCGGGATCCGCTGCCCGTTCCACGGCTGGCTGTACGACGTGGACGGCGCCTGCCTCGAGACGCCGGCGGAGCCGGAGGGCAGCACCCTGAAGGACCACGTGCGCCATCCGTCGTATCCATGTCAGGAGCTGGGCGGGCTCATCTTCGCCTATATGGGGCCGCCGGAGCAGAAACCCCTTCTCCCGCGCTACGAAGTGCTGGTCCGTGAGGATGGGACTCGGAAGACGGACTTCTACCCGATCAACAGCAACTACCTCCAGAATCTAGAGGGCGCCGTGGACACGATCCACGCGGCGTACCTTCACACGGACCACTGGTCACAGATGAAGCACCGCCTCGAGTCGTTGCCCAAGCCCCGCGTCGAGTTCGAGGAGACGGAGTACGGGATCTGGCAGCGTGGGTACAAGGCGTCGCCCGGCAAGAACGGCCCCACCATGGGAGTCATTTACACGTACTTCTTCATGCCGGCGGGCTTTCTCCGGGTGCAGGAGAGCAATCGGGGATCGGGTGACGTGAAGAAGTTCCAGTCATGGTACGTCCCAGTCGACGACGAGCATACGCTTCGCTTCCAGGCGGCTTTCGCGCCGCTGGGGACGCACGGCGAGCCGTGGGAGTGGCCGACCGAGAGCGACTTCATACAGCCGGGGCCGAGCAACGACTATTTCCGCGACTACGCCCGGTACGACACGATCTCCGGGATTCCGGTGACGGCGCCGGGCACGGCCATCAAGGGCTTTCTCGCCCAGGACAGCATGGTCAACGAGACGCAGGGCCCTATCGTGAACCGCGAGCTGGAGCGACTCGGGGCCCACGACTCCGTCCTGGCGGCCATGCGCCTGATGATGCTCAAGGCGATCGACGACGTGGAAAAGGGGCTCGACCCCAAGCACGTCATCCGGGACCCGAGCCGGAACGAGATCGTGTACGTGCGGGGCCAGGAGGCGCTCGAGCTGGTCTGACCGGACCGGTCCGTTTGTCGTGAGCGCGATCTACCGTTTCGGGGTGAGCCCGCGCGACTACGCGAGCGGCCGTCGACGGGCTCAGGGCGATCGGGCCACGGACGCCCTTCGACGGGCAGAGGGCGCTCGGGCCACGGACGCCCTGCGACCGGCAAAGGGCGATCGGGCCACGGAAGTCGACGGGCACGGGGCGATCGGGCAACGGAAGCCCTTCGACGGGCACGGGGCGATCGGGCCACGGACGCCCTTCGACAGACCAATCCCGAGCGAAGCCGAAGGGCTCAATGCCTGCGAGTCAATGTCATTCTGAGGCCGGAGGCCGAAGAATCTCGCAGCGACTGACCGGCCGTGATGTCAGCGTTCGCTTCGCTCAGGATGACAGAGGCATCGCTAAAGGCGTTCCACCTCGCTGCCAAGGAAGGGGGCGGTCCGACGAGTCGGACCGCCCCCCATGCGTGTGCGTTGTCTTGCCGTGGCGCTCAGCGCGCGCCGACCAGGTCCTCCCGCAGGTTGCGGTAATGGCCCCCCTTGGAGACGGGCGGCAAGCTGCGCGCGATGGTGGCCCAGTGCTCGCCCTCGTCCTCGCTGTAGAAGACGTCGCCGTCGGTCGTGCCGGCGAAGAGCTGGAGTCCGCCCGGATACGAGTGCATCGTGAGCGCTTCGATGTTGCCGCGGATGTGGTCCGGCAGTCCGCTGTTGACGTAGGTCCACGTTCGTCCTGCGTCGCGGCTGCGGGCGAAGGCGGCGTCCGCGTCCTTGGTGGTGCGCCACGCGTTGGGGCTCGAGCTGGCGCCGGCCGTGAACATGAGGTTCGGGTCCTGGGGCAGGATCACGAGGGCGTCCGGGTAGGCAATCCGCTTGTCTGGCAGGGGCAGCTCCTCCCACGTATCGCCCGCGTTCGCGCTGTGGTAGAGCCCGCGGCCCGTCGCCATGTACACGTCGTCTGGACGGGTGGGCACGGTGAAGAGGCGATGCACGTCTTCGTAGAAGCCGCTCAGCTCGCGCCAGGTCTGGCCGCCGTCCGTGCTTTTGAAGGCGCCGCCGACTTCGACGCCCGCGTAGATGGTGTTCGGATCCTTCGGGTCGAAGACGATGTTCTTCACGTGGGCCTCGTGGGGCGGGCCGGGGAAGGTCCACTTGTCGACGCTGGGCACCTTTCGGATGTTCGGAAGCTCCGTCCAGCTCCTGCCGAGGTCGGCGCTGACGTAGAGGTGGGCCGGCTCGGTGCCGGCGTAGAGCCGGACTTCGCTGCCGTCCTGAACGCAGTTCAGCCCGTAGATGTTGCTGGAGGCGATACCGCTGTCTCGGCGCTCCCACGTCGAGCCGCCGTTCTCGCTTGCCCAGAGGCCGTCGCCATGGGTGCCGACGAAAATGACACCCCTGGTGGGCTCGATGGCGATGGAGGCCGCGTGTTTGCCCTCGAGCATGCGCCGCGATTCACTCCATGAGGCCCCGGGTCCGGTGCGCGTGAGCGCGACGACGCCGTTCGCGGTTGCGACGAGCACCTCGTTCGCTGGGCTCCCGGATTCGTAGTGGTTCCTTCCGTTTGGGGAAACGCTGACGGCCATGGTCGGAATTCCTCCTTCCTCATCGCGTATCGATCCCGGTGAGCGTACTTGACGGATGCCGAATTTTCAACGGTGGATGCGACGAATATGGATCCACGCGCGCTGAGCTGCCGGGAGCCGGGCCCGGCATTGCCGTTTGCGACCCTTCGTCCGTTGTTGGCGACGAGCGGGACGCGGCCGCTGTCCCTTCTGCAGCTCGACTTCATGGTTGGCGGTCGATCCGAATCTGCGGCGGTGGTCGGCGTCATCGTCGTGTGATTGACGACGGGAACCGTGCTCGCGGCGCGGCTCCTCGGGCTGCGCGTCGGCATCGAACGCAACGCCTGAGCGTTGGAAAGCCGCCCACAGCTTGACCGCATTCCTCCTCAGCGTCTACGCTTCCGTCCGTCGCCCGGAGGCGGCGGTCGGGAGGGTGAGCCATGGAATTTTCGATCTTCGCGCTGCCTACGTATTTTCAAGAGCAGGACCCGCCGCAGGGAGACTACCTTCGTCGACTCATCGACCTGCTCGCCTCCGTTGAGGAGCTGGGGTACGACGGCATCTGGGCGAACGAGCACCATTTTCATCCGTATGGCGGCATGATTCCGTCGCCAGCGGTCTTGTTGGCCGCGCTTATCCAGCGTACGAAGCGCGTGCGGCTCGGGACTTCGGTCGTCGTGCTGCCCCTCCACCATCCCATCGAAGTGGCGGAGCAGCTCGCCATGGTGGACCTGATGTCGGACGGGCGGCTCGAGCTGGGCGTGGGCCGCGGGTTCGTTCCGTACGACTATCAAAACCTCGGCGTCTCCTTCGAGGAAGGCCAGGAGCGCACGCAGGAGAGTCTCGAGATCATCCTCGCGGCCTGGTCTCAGCCGACGTTCAGCTACACGGGCAAGCACTATCGCTTCGACAACATCGAGCTGTGGCCCCGTCCGCAGCAGCGTCCGCACCCTCCTGTCTGGATCGCGTGCACCGGCACGCCCTCGAGCTTCACGTCGACGGGCGCGAAGGGATACAACCTGCTGACGGTCAGCTCGCTGCGCCCGATGGAGAAGCTGGGGGAGCTGGCGCGGCTATACCGCGATGCGTGGAACGCGTCAGGACGGGACCCCGGCGGCTACCGATACGCGACGCACTTCCAGGTCGTCGTCGACGACGACCGCGACCGTGCCCGACGAATCGCCTCGGACGCCATCAGGAATTACTTCGGGCTTCACGCGAAGGCGCTCGCCCTCCATCCGGCATCCGCCAATCGCGGGTTCGACCCGCTGGAAGGATTCTCGATCGAACGGTGGATCGACGAGGGACGCATCCTGGCGGGCACGCCGGACGACGTCGTGGCGACGCTGCGACGGGCGCAAGCGGAGTTGGGGATCACCGGGATCGACGGGACCTTCTTCTTTGGCGG
The DNA here is from genome assembly GCA_035652535.1 of Chloroflexota bacterium. Lineage (NCBI taxonomy): Bacteria > Bacillati > Chloroflexota > Chloroflexota bacterium. The sequence goes on along the minus strand of DASRDP010000086.1, from coordinate 61,271 downwards.
CGTCAGCTTCGAGGTCGCGGAGCGCTCTCTTCGGCTCTTCGCCGAAGGGGTCATTCCGCGCATGCGGTCGGCAACGCCGGCGACGGCCGCGGTCGGCTAGCGCTCGCCGTCCTCGACGACCGCGAGCCCGGCCCGGCAGCACTGGACGTCCTGCTCCTCGCTCCGCCCGCCGGCCACGCCGATGGCGCCCAACACCGCAATGCCGTCGACGATGGGGATGCCCCCTCCCGACGCCACGTAACGGCCCCGGCTCGACACGATGAGACTTCGCAACCGTCGGACCTGCGGAGACAGCTCGTGGGTGCCGACGTGGAAGCTGGTCGCCGTGAAAGCCTTGTTGAGCGCCAGCTCCGACATGAGCGGGTGCGCGCCGTCCATCCGTCCCGCGGCGATGGGCACGCCAGCGCCGTCGACGACGGCGACGGCGACGGCAATGCCGAGATGCGACGCGTACGCCTGGGCGCCGCGGACCATCTCCCAGGCGGCCTCCGCGGGCGGCGGCCCCACGACGGCCTTGTTCTTGCGAAAGAAGCTGGCATTCACTTCGATGGACGCCTCGCGCTCGTCCGGCAGCTTCCAGTCCAGGAAGATGGCGTCGACCGGACAGACGATCTCGCACTGCTCGCACTCGATGCAGACGTCCGGATCGATGTAGTACTGGGGCGCGCCCGGCTTCGTGTGGATGCAGGCGACGGGGCATACCTCGACGCATGAGCCGTCAAGGGTGCAGAGATCCGTGATGACGTAGGACAAGGCGTTCCTCTCTAGCCGTCCGCCGCGAGCGGCAGGTCAGTTCGAATGATCTTCTCGATGTGAACGCCGGTGCCGTATTTGGCTGTCTCGAGCCTTCCGTCCGCGGTGCGCCTTCCCATCCCGGCCTTGACGGCGAGGTTGACCGCGTCGGGGTCCTCGACGGCAGTGGCGCGATACCCCAGCTCGCGCATCCAGGCGCTGAGCACGAAGGTGACGAAGAGCGCGTTCTGCACGGGCACCTGCCCGCCGAGGCCTGGCGCCGTTCGCGGATCGTAATCGGCCGTGACCGCGCAAAGGACCGCGTACGGGTACGGGCCACCTTCATCGACCGGCTGAGGTTCGAGCCGCGCGATGCCCGTCATGCAGGCTCCAAGGTACGTGGCGAGCTGTTTCAGATGGTCGGACGTGATCGCGGGGGTGTGCAGCTCGGCTTTGGCCGGGAAGACAACACCTTCCGGCGCGTTTCTCAACAGCTCGGGCACCGAGTTCGCGAGGTCGTGAAAGGGAGTATTGACGAAGTGCTCCCAGTATGGATCGTTCGCGTGCGGATTGCGGCGCCAGGGAAGCGTCAGGGGGCCGAGCCGCATCCCGTCACGAGCCTCGCTTGACGAAGCGATTCGTGTTTTCCTTCAACGGCGCGTAGTATCCGATTTCGCTGTCGACGGAAGTGGAGTGGCCCGCCTCGTGGTCGGCCGTGCAGCCGGCCACGGTGCACGCCTGCTCGCCCGGCTTGATACCGGAGTCGTATCCCATCCACCGCACGCGCTTCTGCCTGACGACGCCCCAGAACCGGTCGTCGATCGCCTTCAACGTGCGCACCAGCAACGGCCTGGCGGGGATCGGGCAATAGTGCAGCGCCTGAACGGTCATCGTCCGCCACCACGTGTTCGGCTTGGTGAAGGGGCAGATGACCGCGCAGGTGAGGCAGCTGCTCCAGTGCTCATGGACGTAGGGCCGGAGCTTGTAGCACGTGAGCCAGTTGATCTTGAACTTCTCGACACCGTTGTAGACGCCAAACCCGGACGCGTCGCGCTCGACTTTCGGAGCCTCGCCGGGCACTCGGTCGAAGAAGGTGATGCTGTTGGTGGGGCAGGTCACGGCGCACTTGTGACAAATGGTGCAGAAATCGGGTACGCCGATGTCCGCGGGCTTCCCGGGAACCAGCGGCAAGTCCGTCATGATCGGGTCCGGCATGTGGATGCGTGCGCCGAACTTCTCGTTGATGACGAGGCCGTTGCGTCCCAGCTCCCCCATTCCGCCGGCGATGCCGGCCGCCTGGGGATTCGCGACGCCGCGCAGGGCCGTGTAGCCCAGCTCGCGGATGTACCCCTCCAGGGACTTCAATAGCATGTTTCCCTTGATCTGCGAAACGTGGTACGCGGCGTCCCCGATGTGGTGGCGGTGGGCCTGAAGCTTGTCGTAATCCCACGCCGTCGTCGCGACGATGAGATACGGGAACTTGCGCACGAGATCAGCGGGTGTGTCCTGCTCATATTGGTCGGCGGCCGTGCCGTCCTGAACGTAGCGGTTGCCCGCGTACATCATGTTCGGGTGTGCCTTGGCGATGGTCACGAAGTCCGCGCCCATGTAGTGCGCGACCGCTTTGATGTGGCGGGTCATCGCTTCGGGATCGTCGACCGGTACGCGCTTGGGATTGACGGTTCCCTTCGAGGCCTGGTTCACGACCGTCGCGATGAAGTTCCGCTTGTCGTTGAAGTGGTTGGGCGCGGAGACGCGGGTGAGGGGATCTTTGGAGACCGTGTTGTGCTGGTAATTAAAGAGGGCTTTGCCCAGCTCCCCGCGCTGGTTCATCGGGTGGGGGGACTGGTTCATGTCCACGTTCTGGACGGGCCCGACGTAGCGGACGGATCGTCCAAGGCTTGGCGGAGGCGGAATGTCGGGGCGCGCGTCCGGGCGCCGCGCTTCGTCCGGCTGTGCCGCCGGTGTCGTCGCCTTCTCCACCGCAACTGCCATGGTCACACCCCTTTCGGCCGGACGTGCTCGTTCTTCATCGCTCGAACTCTATTATGCGGCTTCTTATACGACAAATCGCGTTGATTCGCATCTGTTTTGGTCAATGGAGCGCGGCCCCCAACACACCCAGAAAATCACGCGTATGCTGCGAGAGCGGCCTCGGCGCAGCTCTGATCCTGATCCTCCGTGCCCCCAGCCACCGCGACGGCTCCCACGATGTTGCCCCCCTCCACAATGGGCACGGCTCCGCTGCCCGCCATGATTCGCCCGTTGCTGGAGACCACGAGGCTCTGGAACCACGTCTGCCCTGCAATGCCGCTCAACTCTCCGGTGGGCTGCTGAAAGCTCGCGGCCGTATACGCCTTGTTCATGGCCACGTCCACGGTGACTGGCCGCGCGCGGTCCATTCGACCTAGCGCTACCATGCGCCCGCCTTCGTCGACCACCACCGCCGTCACGGCGATGTTGAGTTTCGCCGCCTGAGCGTGCGCGGCCTGGACAAGTTGAATGGCTTTATCTCCAGGAATCGACATGTTTCCCCGATGTCCTCCTCACCATTCGGCTGGTGTCCTATCTCCCTTGACCGGTGAGCCGAGTGCATCGTCCACCCGCCGGCGGATGGCCCGGCGCTGGGACCTCACCGGATGCGCCGCGAACCATGGCCGGGCCTTCCGATTGCAGGCCGATTATGGGTGCAGCCCCGGTCCATGTCAATGCCGCTGTGGGCGGGGGGGAATTGTGGCGGTTGACAGCCGGCCGGGGGACGAGCCATGCTGGGTACGCGAATTCACGAGGAGGTGGAGCGATGGCAGTCGCGCAGGTGCGGATTCCGCGCGGCCTTGCGGATATCAGCGGCGTTCTCGCGGTGCCGGAGGTCGACGGCACGTTTCCGGCGATCGTTGTGGTCCCGACGGTCCGTGGGCTCGACGACTTCGTGACCTACGTTGTGGAGCGGCTGGCCGGTGAAGGGTTCGTCGCGCTCGGCGTCGGAATCTTCGACCACCCGGGGGTGCCGGAGGAACCCTTGAAGCGGCCGGGCGCTCAGCCCGATGATGAGATCCTGGGGGACCTGGACGCCGCGTACGAGATGCTTCGCGGCCATCCCCGCGTCGGCTCACATCCGATCTGTGCGTGGGGGTACTGCATCGGCGGGCGCTTCGCGCTGCTCTGGCCCACATTTCGCTCGGAGCTGGCCGGGGCGGCGGCCTTTCACGGATTCCCTACCAACGACACGAGCAACCCGAATACGCCGAACGAGCCGGCAGGGCGTGTCCAGCTCCTCCAGGTTCCGGTCATCGCGAGCTTCGGCGAGGTGGATCGGCTCGTTCCGATCTCTGAAGTCGAGCGCTATCGCGCGGAGCTCGCGAAGCACGGGAAGGACTTTGAGATCATCACGTATCCGGGGGCCGACCACGGCTGGACCAATCCAAAGGGGACCGCCTACGTGGAATCGGCCGCCGAAGATTGCTGGCGCAAGTCGGTGCAGTTTCTGACCAAACGGATTGCGGCGCGTGAGATGGCCAGGGCCAGCGCGTCCTGATCCCCCGGAGTACACTGGGAGCAATTCATGAGATAGAGGAGGTGGCGATGTCGGAAGACCAGAGGCCTGGTGCGATTCATTGGATCGATCACTTCGCGGTTCCCACGAGCGATCTCGATCGATGGGTCGACTGGGCGGAGAACGTTCTGGGCGCAAAGGAGTCGTGGGGCGCCACAGGTGAATCGCACGGCCCTCGCTTTGCCGAGTTTCGGAACCTCGGTGGGTCGCACATCATCGGGTTCGTGCAGAGCACCCCGATTCCGCCGAACGCGGGCCTCGGAAAGGCGCATCCGCGGTACGGCTTCTACGTCAACGCCGCGGACATCGACGAGCACCGACGGCGCCTGGACCAGTTGAACGTGCCCCATACCGACCCGGTCCGCGTGTCCGACGGAGGTGAGCCTGGAACCGCGATCTATTTCGAAGACCCCGACGCGAACCAGTATGAGCTGTGGGCGCCGAACCGCCTGCCCGACGGCGCGATGGACAAGATGAGCGCCCTGAAAGTCGGGCGCATCAGCCACGGCGTGCACGAATCCCGCGATCTGGCCCGAACGGCGGAGTTCTACACGCGTTATTGCGGGATCGATCCCATGGCGGGCGCGGACATTCCGGATGACACGCTGGTCTTCCCCATGGTCGCGGGCTCCCGCCTCATCTTCAAGAAAGTGGATTCGCTCGACGTGCGGACGGGCGGGTCGACCAAGTGGCGCGGTGTCCACAACGCGTACATCGTGCGGGCGGACGAGTTCATGTCCGCCTATCAGCGCGTGTGGTCAGAGCTGTCGGAATGGGACTTCGACCAGCGGAAAGACGACCCCATTGCGGATCCCGCTGCGCTCCCGGCCCGAACGGGGATGCACGGCAGCGAGGCCGGGCGCAAGTGGAAGGCGATGTACGGGCGCGGCGACCAGATCTACGATCCCGACACGAACAGCTTCCATTTCGTGGGGGGCTCGTCGGCTGGTCCCAACCTCGCGACCTATGAGGGCCATTACATGGAGGACTACGTCGAAGCCTTCATGAAGGCGAAGCAGTCGGGCGCCGGATCCTAACACTCGGGACCGGGCTGGCGAACGAGCGGCTTCGTGGGCCCGCCGAGCCGCGCAACGCGCTTCGGCGGGCCCATCGCATGCCTATCGACGATTCGGCGGTTGTCTAGCGAAGAGCGGCTGCGTCGCTCAGGCGGATCCCCGCCCGCGGAGCGAACGTGTGCTCCAGCACCTGCATCGCGGCTTCGGCTGTCACGCCATCCACGTCTTCCGGAGGTGTCAGCTCGACCAAGTCCATCGCGGCGATGGGCGCCATGTCCGCCACGGTGCGCGTCATCAGGCACAGGTCTGAGACCGAGATGCCCCCTGTCGCCGCTGTCGACACGCCTGGCCAGCGCGCCGGGTCGAGGATGTCCAGGTCTACGCTGAGGTGCACGGCGTGCGTCTGCTTGCTTGCCAGGTACGCCATCGCCTCGCCCATGGTGGCGAGGATTCCGAAGCGCTCGACGTGCTCGCTGTCGAACACGCGCACGCCGGCCCGACGGAGATTGCTCATCTCACCCGCGTCGATGGAGCGGGCGCCGATGACGACGATGCGCTCGGAGTGCACCATCGGCGCATAGCCGAGGAGACGCACGAGCGGCGTTGGCCCCCAGCCTGCGGCGATGGCGAGCACCATTCCGTGGACGTTTCCCGTCGGCGAGGTTTCGGGCGTGTTGAAATCGGGGTGGGCGTCGATCCAGATAACACCCAGGCCGTGCACGACCTGCGCCGCCGCGGCGATGTTCCCGAGCGCGGCGGAATGGTCGCCGCCGACAACGAGGGGGACCATCCCTTCCCCGAGGGCGCGCCACGAGTGCTTCGCGACCCAGCGCGCGACGGTCTCGATTGACGCCAATCCGGCGGAACCGCGCGCGCCGCGACGGTGAGCCGGGATAGGAACATCTCCGAAATCCGTGACGTCGACGCCGGTTGCGCGGAGGCGGGCGACGATGCCCCGCTTCCAGAGCTCGGCGGGCCCATGCTCAGCGCCGAGCGGGACTCCGCCGAGCGATGAGGGGACTCCAATGGTTGCGATGTTGAGGGCCATAGCGTTCATCACCTCCTTGTGACAGTGCCAGGCCTGCACCAGCAGACAGGCGTCCCGTGGACCCTGCGCTCTGGTGCAATGCGAAGTCTGCAGCTCGTCCTAGCGTGCGTACGCTCCCGATGCCAGGGGACCCCAGTCGCTCGGCGGCCAGTACGCGAACCACGCCTTGCCGATCAGGTTGTCGACTGGCACCAACCCCCACACGTGCGAGTCGCTGCTGTTGGGGCGGTTGTCCCCTAAGACGAAATAGTGACCGGGAGGGATCGTCGTCGACGGATAACTGTAGCTCGGCAGATGGCTGATGTACGGCTCGTCCTGCGGGACGCCGTTCAGGTACACGCGTCCGTTCCGTATCTCGACGGTATCCCCCGGGACGCCGATTATGCGCTTGATGAAGTCCTTGTCCGGCTGAGCCGGGTAGCGGAAGACGATGATGTCACCGCGGGACGGACTTCCGAACAGAAACATCGGCGCGCCCGGGTCGTGAGTGCTGCCCAACAAGAACTGCGCCGGCGTGCCGTCAATTCGCGCATAGGTTGCCTTGTTGACGATCAGGAACTCGTTGGACCGGAGCGTCGGCTCCATCGACGTGCCTTCGACTTTGAAGTTCTGGATGACGGCACGAATGGCGAGAAACAGCAGCAGCGTGAGGGCGACAGTCTGAAGCAGCTCCCACACGAACTTTCCCGCGCGGGCCGTCCATCCGCGATCGCTTCCGACCTCGGTCGAGTCGCTTACCAGACTTCCACTCCCTTCTGCGCGCCCCGTGGCGTCTCTAGGCTCCGCAGAAATTATACGCACACTCCTTTCGTAACTCAGCGTTCTTCGGTACCGGGCATGAGACCCGCCGACGCCCCAAGGCTACGCGGCATGGTACAATCCGGTCTCAACAACGCTGGGAGCACGCGTGCGCTTCGGCATCGTCCTCTTTCCGGGCAGTAATTGCGAGCTCGACACGCTCCATGTGCTGTCCCAGGTCCTCCACGAAGACGCGAACATCATCTGGCATGAGCGCACCGACGTATCCTCCTACGATTGCGTCATCCTGCCCGGCGGCTTCGCCCACGGCGACTATCTCCGCGCCGGCGCCATTGCTCGCTTTTCACCGGTCATGGCCGCTATCAAGAGATACGCCCACGAAGGCGGCTTGGTTTGGGGAATCTGCAACGGGTTTCAGGTCCTCGTCGAGGCGGGTTTGCTCCCGGGCGCGATGCTCCAGAACGCCGGCCTGCGCTTCGTCTGTCGCTGGGTATCGCTCCGCGTCGAGAGCAATGCCACGCCGTTCACGCGCGCGATCCCGGTTCACGACGTTCTGCGCATGCCCATCGCCCACCACGAGGGGTCGTACTACGCTGATCAGGCGACCCTTGCCGAAATGGAGCGGCGTGGCCAGGTGGTCCTGCGGTACTGCGACGCGGGGGGAACCGTCTCGCCCGCGTCGAACCCGAACGGCTCGGTGTCGGGCATCGCTGGAGTCTGCAACGAGGCCGGCAATGTATTCGGTCTCATGCCTCACCCGGAGCGGTGCTCTGAGCCGATCCTCGGTGGCGTCGACGGACTTCGCCTCTTCGAGTCGGTGGCGCGCTCCTTCGTGAGCGAGGTCGTTGCATCCCGCTAGGGCGCTGAGCCCAGCCAACGTGGGGTTGACCCCCCATGAGTACGAGCACATCTGCAAGACGCTCGACCGCGAGCCGAACCCACTCGAGCTGGGAATGTTTGGCGTCCTCTGGAGCGAGCACTGCTCCTATAAGCATTCCAAGCAGCTCCTGCGCCGGTTCCCGACGCGCGGCGCGCGCGTGATTCAGGGGCCCGGCGAGAATGCGGGCGCGGTGGACATTGGCCACGGGCTCGCAGCGGTGATGAAAATCGAGTCTCACAACCACCCGAGCGCTGTGGAGCCCTTCCAGGGGGCTGCCACCGGCGTTGGGGGGATTCTGCGAGACATCTTTACCATGGGCGCTCGCCCCATCGCGCTCATGGACGCCTTGTGTTTCGGAAGCCCAGGTCATCCGCGCACCGCGCACCTCCTGAACGGCGTCGTGGAGGGCATCGCGTTCTACGGCAATTGCGTGGGCGTGCCCACGGTCGGCGGTAGCATCGCCTTTCACTCGACCTACAACGACAATCCCCTCGTGAACGTGCTGTGCCTCGGGCTGGTGCGTAAAGCGGACCTCCTGACCTCGTGTGCCCAGGGCGTGGGAAATCCGGTTCTCCTCGTTGGATCCGACACCGGCCGCGACGGCATCGCTGGTGCGAGCTTCGCGTCGGCCGAGCTGGGAAGCGACGGCGAGGAGCAACGCCCGGCCGTCCAGGTCGGCAACCCGTTCATGGAAAAGCTCCTGATCGAGGCGTGTCTCGAGCTGGTAGGCGATGAAGGCATCGTGGCGATGCAGGATCTCGGTGCAGCCGGCTTGACCGGGGCGGCGACGGAGATGGTGTCCCGGAGCTCGCTGGGAATCGACATCGACGTTGCGCGCGTGAGCCGCCGCGAGCGGGGCATGAGCCCCGCCGAAGTCATGCTTTCGGAGTCGCAGGAGCGGATGCTCATTGTCGCTCGCGAGGGAGCCGAGGAGCGCATCCGGGCCCTCTTTCGCCGCTGGGGACTCAATTCGGACATCATCGGCACGATTACCGACACCGGACTCGTTCGGGTGCGCGAGGGGGATACGCTGCTGGCCGAGCTGCCCGCGGCATTCCTGTCCGGGGGCGCGCCCGAACCACCCGCGCCCGTGGTCGAGCCGCGCTCGGGCCCGCTGCGCCGGGTCCGGGGCGAACCTCGGTTCGCCGACGGAGAATGGGGCGGGAGACCGGTCGAAGCGAGCGAGGCGCTGCTTCGCCTCCTTGGCTCCCCCCAGCTCGGTAGTCGCCGATCGGTGTTCGAGCAATACGACCATATGGTTCAGACGAACACGGTGGTCGCGCCGGGCGAGGGCGCGGCCGTGCTCCGCATCAAAGGGACTCCGCTGGGGCTCGCCCTCGGACTGGGCGACGGTGGAAATGTGTGCGCGGTGGCCCCACGGACCGGCGGCGCGATGGCTGTGGCGGAGGCGTGCCGCAACGTCTCTTGCGCGGGCGCTCAGCCGATCGCGGTGACCGATTGCCTCAATTTTGGCGACCCGGAGCGGGCGGCCGTTTGGCACGCTCTCGACGAGGTTGTGGCAGGCATGTCGGAGGCGTGCATCGCCCTCGACGTTCCGGTTATCAGTGGAAATGTGTCGCTCTACAACGAATCCCGCGGCGCCGCCATTCGACCGACCCCGATCGTTGGCGCCCTCGGAATCCTCGACAACGTGGCGTGTCACGCTCGCGCCGTGGCGCGAGCGGGCGATGAGCTGTGGTTGCTGGGGCCCACGAAGGGGTCGCTGGGTTCGAGCCAGTACGCCGCCATCATTTTGGAGTCGGTTGGGGGTGAGCCGCCAGGCATCGACTTGGAACTCGAGCGCCGAGTCCAAGCCTGTGTACGCGAAATCATCGCGGCGGGACGCGTGTCCTGCGCCACCGACGTCGCCGATGGCGGTCTCGCCGTTGCCCTGGCCGAGATCGCGCTCGCGTCCGGGGTGGGGGTGATGTGTGACTTCGGCGCATGGTCCGATCCGGCAAGCAATGGCCTTGCAGACATCGACGAGCTTTTGTTCGGCGAGGCCCCGTCGCGGATAATCGTGTCCGCGGCGCGCGGAGCGGCCGACGCGATACGCTCACGGGCCGCGTCGCACGGGGTGCCCGTCACGCTGCTCGGTCGAACGGGCGGCGAAGTCATCCAGATCGGGGCCCTGCGGGTTCCGCTGAGCGACGCGCGGGCTCGCTGGGAACAGGCGCTTGCCCACATCGGAGAGACGGCGGGAGGTATGGATGCCACGTCCTGACGGCGACCCGGCCGGCGATCGTATGCACGAAGCGTGCGGGGTCATCGGCATCTTCGGCCCGGGTGAAGAAGTGGCGCGGCTCGCCTTCTTCGGCCTGTACGCGCTGCAGCATCGTGGCCAGGAGAGTGCGGGGATTGCCACCGCGGACGGACACCGAATTGGCCTTTACTCCGATATGGGGCTCGTGAGCCAGGTCTTTTCGGAAGACGATCTGGCAGGGCTGACCGGCCACATGGCCATTGGGCACACCCGCTATTCCACAACCGGGTCGAGCTGCGTCGAGAACGCGCAGCCCATCTGTATCGAGAGCGATCTCGGGCCAATCGCCATCGCCCACAACGGCAACCTGGTGAACACCTCCTATCTCGCCGAGCGACTCGAAGAGCGCGGCGACACGCCGCTAACGACGACAGACTCGGAGATCATCGGGCGGCTGTGCGCCACCGCTCCGGGCCGCGATTGGGTCGAGCGCATTCGCCACACGATGCCTTTCGTCAAGGGCGCCTACAGCATGGTGATGATGAGTCCACGCCAGCTGATCGCGATTCGAGACCCGTACGGGATTCGCCCCCTGTGCCTCGGCCGCCTGGGGAAATCGTGGATCGTGGCTTCGGAATCGTGCGCACTGGACACGATCGGCGCCGAGTTGTTGCGTGAAATTCAGCGGGGCGAGATCTTGATCATCGACGAGGGCGGGCCACGTTCGTGTCACATTGACGACCCTGACGCGCGCGCCGCTCTCTGCATCTTCGAATACATCTATTTCGCGCGCCCGGACAGCGTGATCGACGACACGCTCGTGTACCTCGCGCGGGAGCGTATGGGGGCAACCCTCGCACAGGAGCATCCCGTGGAGGCCGACCTCGTCATGCCGGTGCCCGATTCGGCTACGCCGGCTGCGGTGGGTTACGCGCGAGCTTCGGGCCTTCCCTATCGAGAGGGGCTCATCAAGAACCGGTACATTGGGCGAACGTTCATTCAGCCTGACCAGCGGCTGCGGGAGTCCGGGGTCAAGCTGAAGTTCAATCCCCTTCCCGACGTGCTGAACGGGAAGCGCGTGGTTGTCGTCGACGATAGTATTGTTCGGGGAACGACGACGCCGAGCACTGTCGCGCTCCTCCGACGGGCAGGGGCCCGCGAGGTGCACATGCGGGTGACCTCACCGCCGATGGTGAATTCCTGCTACCTGGGCATTGACACGGCGCGGCGGGAGGAGCTGATCGCGGCGAACATGGACATACCATCCATTTGCCGACACATCGGCGCCGACTCGCTGGGTTACCTCAGTCTGCATGGTCTCATCGAATCCATCGGGCTGCCCGGCGACCGTTTCTGCCAGGCGTGTTTCAACGGGGACTACCCGATGCCGGTCCAGCTCGATCTTGACAAGCTCGTTCTCGAAGGCGCTCGGCGCGCTCGTTGAGGGCGGGTTCGGCAAACTTGGCGCAGGGCCGCGCGCAGCGATATCGAGCGTAGCATATGAAGCCCTTACCCATCGGCGTCCTAATCTCCGGGCAGGGGACGAATCTCGACGCGATCCTGCGTCGCTGTGAATCGTGCACGCTCGACGCTGAGGTGCGCCTTGTCGTGTCCAACCGTGCCAACGCACCAGGTCTGGAATATGGACGGCGCCGCCATATTCCAACGACCGCCATCGTGCGAAGCGAGTTTGACTCGCGCGAGGCGCAGCAACGGGAAATGGCTCGTCGGCTCATCGAGCACGGTGTCGAGCTGGTGGTTCTCGCCGGTTTTGATCAGATCCTGAGCGCGGAGTTCGTGGAAACGTTCCGACATCGACTCATCAATCTGCACCCGTCATTGCTTCCCGCGTTCGGAGGCGGCATGCACGCGGTGCGCGACGCGCTGGACTATGGCGTGAAAGTCACCGGCGCGACGGTGCACCTCGTCGACTCGGACTTTCCAGATGCAGACTCCGGTCCGATCATCCTGCAAGCGGCGGTGCCGGTGCTTGAAGGCGACGACGAGGCCAGCCTCCTGGCACGAATCCATGAGGTCGAGCATCAAATCCTGCCGGAGGCGATCCAGCTCTTTGCGGAGGGCCGCATCCGGTTCGTGGGACGGAAGGCCCACATACTCGAGCCATCACCAACGTAAATCATCATCGCGCGGCATCGGGTACGGAACGAAGGGGGACGTGAGCTATATGCGGGCGCTCATCAGTGTCTACAACAAGAATGGACTTGTCGACTTCGCGCGCGGCCTACTCGAGCTCGGCGTCGAGCTGTTTTCCACCGGAGGTACGGAGGAGCTGCTCCGCGGGGCCGGGCTCGCCGTCCGATCGGTCCAGGATCTCACGGATTTCCCCGAGCTCTTGGGTGGACGGGTAAAGACGCTGCACCCTGCCGTGCATGCTCCGATCTTGGCCCGCCGTGATGAGCCCGCGGATCTCCAGGAGCTGGCCGACCGGGGGTTCGCTCCCATCGACATCGTCGTGTGTAACTTGTATCCATTCATCCAGACGATCCAGGCGCCGGGCACGACACGGGAAGCGGCGCTCGAATCCATCGATATCGGGGGTGTGGCGCTGTTGCGCGCCGCCGCCAAGAATTTCCGAGACGTGCTTCCCGTCTGCAATCCTGAGGACTATCCGTCGGTGATGGACGGGCTGCGTCGACCGGCGGGCGTATCCGTGGACACGCGTCAGCGGCTCGCCGCGAAGGCGTTTCAGCACTGCGCCGTGTACGACACGTGCATCGCGACGTATCTGCGCCCATATGACGAGCTATTCCCGGACGAGTTCTCCATCGCGCTGCAGAAGGTCGCCGGCCTCCGGTACGGAGAGAATCCGCATCAGCTCGCGGCATTCTATCGAGACCTTTCGACGCGCAGCCTCGAGCTCGGGGTCGGCTCGGCCGAGCAGCTCCATGGGATCCCTCTGTCGTACAACAACACCCTCGACGTGGACGCCGCCTGGGGCGTGGTGACCGACTTCGCGGCCCCCACGGTCGTGATCATCAAGCACGGCAATCCGTGCGGCCTGGCGTGCGATACAGACCTCGTCGAAGCGTTCAAGCGCGCGCTGGAATGCGATCCACAGTCGGCCTTCGGTGGCGCCGTAGGCCTCAACCGCGAAGTGGACAAGGATACCGCCAGCGAGATCGCGCCGGTGTTCTTCGAGGACATCATCGCGCCGGGCTACACGGAAGATGCGCTGGCGATCTTAAAGAAGAAGCGGGACCTTCGGGTCATGCGAACCGGCGCCCAGCCGCCGAACTATCGCCCAGGGCCGGGGGAACCGGTCGACCTCGACTTCAAGCGGGTATCCGGCGGCTTTCTCATCCAGACGCGCGACACGATCCCCGAAGGCGCCATCAACCGCGACGTGGTGACGACCCGCAACCCGACGTTGGAAGAGTTGACGGGCCTGCTCTTCGCTTGGCGGGCCGTCAAGCACGTGCGCTCGAATGCCATCGTTCTGGCCAAGAAGCTCGCCCTCGTGGGCGTTGGCGCGGGGCAGATGAGCCGGGTGGACAGCGTGGACATCGCGTGTAGGAAGGCTGGCGAGCGCGCGGCAGGGTCCGTCATGGCTTCGGATGCCTTCTTTCCCTTCCCAGATGGGGTGGAACGCGCAGCAGAGGCCGGCGTGACGGCAGTTATCCAGCCGGGCGGCTCGATCCGCGACCAGCAGGTGATCGAGGCAGCCAACCGGGCCCACATGGCCATGATCTTCACGCATCAACGGCACTTCCGGCACTAGCGAAACACCAACCATCGCTCACGGCTCGCGCCGATGGGTGATCGGTGCGGTCGGATCAGGCGAGCTTCCCAGGCGCGCGGTGGCTCGCCCGACCAGGACGAGCATTGCTGATACGCCCGCCACGACGACGGCGGCAAGGTACGCCTTCTGTATGGTCGGCAGGATCGAGTGCATCGCCAAGACCGCGGCGCCGATCAGGGCGCAGACAGCGTAGACGAGAAGGACAATGCGCCGGTCCGACAGTCCGAGAACGCGGAGGCGGTGCGGCAGGTGCTGGCCATCGCCGCCCCGAAATGGGGAGCGCCCGCTGGCCACGCGTCGGTACATGACCCATGCAACGTCGAGGATGGGTACCGCCAGCACAAGAAACGCGGTGCCGATCTTGGCGCCGCCGATGACAGTGATGACCCCCAGGAGATACCCGAGGAAGAGGGAGCCCGACGACCCGAGGATGACCTTTGACGGATGCCAGTTTCTCTGGAGGAAGCTCAGGCATGCGCCACCCAGGGCCAGCGGCAGCACCGCGATCGACGCCTGGCTGAACCACACCGTGCGGACGAAGAGGACAAGACATGCGATGCCGGCGACGCCCGTCGCCATCCCGTCCATGGTGTCCAGCAAGTTGATCGCATTGATCATCGCCACGACCCACACGACCGCGAGGGTAATCGCCGCCGCCTCGGGCAGGCTGACGATGCCAAATGGGGTCGCGATCTCGTCCATCCGGAGCCCGAACAGCGTTGGGATGGCCGCGGCGACGATCTGCCACGAGATCTGGGCGCCGGGTCCAAGCCGTCGCACGTCGTCGACCATCGCAAGCGGGAGCAGGGCGACCGAGCCCAGAAACACGCCAACGAGCCGCTCATTGTCAGCGGATAGGTGCTCGACGCCCGGCGCGCTCGCCGCGAAGCTCACGAGCACCGCCGCCCACACCGCGACGAATACCGCGTAACCGCCCGTCCGCGGGACGACGTGGGTCTGGACTTCGCCAAGCCGCGGTCGGTCCACTACCCCGGCGGAAGTGCCGATCCGTTCCGCGAGGCGCATGAGCGGCTGGGTTAAGACCGCCGCCGTGGAAAAGATCATGAGATACCAGACGTGAATGGTCATTGGGACGTCACTGCAGCTCGGCGGCGAGCTCCATAGCTCTCGTGCGCAGGCAATCCGGCGGAGCCTCGGCGATCAGTCGCTCGAGCTCGTCGAGCATCGCCCGGATCCGCCCCGAGCATTCAGCGCGACGGGCGTGAGCGATCTCCCACACGTCATCCAGCTCCCTGCCCAGAGGCCGCTCGCTCCGGCTGAATAATTCCTCGGCCAACCGCTCGCCGGGTCGTGGACCCGTCTCAACCATCGTTGGAGGCGTGTCCAACTCCGGGGCGACGAGGCGCGCGACGCGGACGGCCATCTCGCGGACGGGGATCGGCTCCCCCACGTCAAGCATGGTGCACGAGCCGCTGGAGAGCGCCAACGCGTGGATAACCATGTCGATCGCCTCGTCCATCGTCATCCAGTAGCGGGTCATGTGCGCGTCGGTCAGTGTCAGGGGCAACCCCTCGCGAATCTGGCGCGCAAAGGTCTCGATAACACTCCCGTTCGTTCCCAGGATGTTGACGTACCGAACGACGTGGACTGCCATGGCCGAGCTATCCATCGCTCGTGCAAGAACGGCGGACTCGGCGAGGCGTTTCGATGCGCCGTATAGGCTGGGCGGGTTCACTGCCTTGTCGCTGGATGGGTAGACGAAATGATCGACGCCGGCACTTGACGCGGCGCGTAAAAGCTCGGCGGTCGCTTGGACGTTCACCGTCATCACTTCGTCCGGCTCCTGCTCGCCAATGGGCACGTGCTTGTAGGCTGCGAGGTGAAATACGGCGGTGGGCCGGTACTCGCGCAGAATCCGGGCCATCTTATCGACGTTGCGGACGTCGGCCAGCCGTAGTGCGATGGGCGCACTCCCTGCCGTATCGCGCCCCAGGCGAAACAGCGACGCCTCGTGATGATCTACGGCCGTGATCTGCGCGACACCCAGCGTGCCGAGACGTCGCGCCAGCGCAGACCCGACTGAGCCTCCGGCGCCGGTGATGAGAGCACTGGCTCCCTGGAGGACCCGAAGACCCGCAGTAATCTCGATGAAGCGGCGGCGGCGTCCAAGCAGGATCTCGCCCTCGTGAACGCTTCGAAGATCATCGGGAGTCACGGATGGTTCATCAGTTGGGAGAGCACTGAGGCCATGCCGCGCTGAGCGGCCCGCATGTATATGGCGCGGTCGTTGTCCGCCTCGAGCGTCTCCGTGACGAGAAATCGGGCGCACCGCGCAAGCCGGCCGATCACACGGCTCATGTCGATGTCGCCCTCATCGTACGGCGCTCCTTCACCCAGAAGGCCACTGGCGTTGGACACGTGCGCCTCGAAGATCGAAGGCCCGAGCACGTCGATGAAGTCTTCCACCGAGTCGATGGTCGGGAATTTCCGCAGGTAGCGCATCAACGGCTGCACACCGGAGTCGCTCTCATCGCGATCGGCCATGCCGCGTGCGTTGACGTAGAGCTGGGCGTGGGAGATGTCGAGGGTCGCCATGAGTCCCGGCACACGCTCGATGAGCCACTGAATGTCCTGGGGCGACATGCCGAGGGGTGTGAAGAGATACCGGCCCTCACGCATGCGCAGCACCGGCGGCACGTTCTCGATCACCGGCGTGACGCCCATGGGCAGAAGCGTTTCCGCGTAAAACCGAGCGAACTCCAGGGCGGCTTCCAGCGCCGCGTCGCGTTGGTCCCAATCTTCGTCGGTGAGGGAGAACCGGGGCATGATGCAGTGCATGACCACCCCCGGCGCCGCGAGTCTCGCCGCCATCTCACCCAGTCGACGGATGAGCTCCCGCGTCGCGTCGGTGCACGCGCTCACATCCACGTACGAATTGTCGAGGGAGCGAATCGGTCCCTCCACCACGATTGCGAAATCCGCGGGGAGCTGACGTTCGCGAATGCGGTCGACCACCGCGTCGCACGTCGGCGCATCCGCGATGTCGGCCCGATCGAGGTACAGCTCGAGACCATCCGGCATTGGTGGCGCGAGCCGATCGGCAAGCTGGGATTCAGTCGGCCGCGCTTTCAGCAGGATCCGGGCCAGCGGCGGCGAGCCAGTCCGCATAGCGACGAACTCCATCAGTCAGCGTGATTCGGGGATAGAACCCGAGCTCCGTCCGGGCCCGATCAATCCTGGCGACGAGCCCTCCCGGGTCGCCCTCCGAATAGTCCTCGACGATTTCGGACGCGCTACGGGTTGCAGCCTTCACGACGCGCGCGAGCTGGAGCACGCTGGTCGGCGTTCCGGTCGCGATATTGTACGTCCGCGGCGGGGTTGTCGGCCGGCTGAGGGCGGCGCAGATCCCTTCGACCGCGTCGGAAACGTCCATGAAGTCTTTCATCTCGTGGCTCTTGACGACGAGCGGCTCGCCGTGGAGGGCGCGCTGTCCAAAAAGGGCGACGACGCCGCTCTGGCCGGATGCGATCCGCTGCCCGGGTCCGTAGACGGAAAAGAACCGGAGGACAGAGCCACGCAGACCGAACAGGCGGCCAGCCATCTCGACATAACGCTCAGCGCACAACTTCGTGTAGCCATACGGATCGGTCGGACGGGTAAAGTCGTCTTCGGAAAGTGGCTCGGGACCGGGCTGATAAACGCGCTGGCTCGACGCGAGGATAAACCCCGCGTCGCTTCGCATCGCGACTTCGATGGCACGAAGCGTTCCCTGCGCGTTCACCTGGGCTACCTCGGCCGGGCGCTTCCAGGCGTCCAGGGTGTTCCCATTGCCCGCGAGGTGAACGACGGAATCCACGTGTCCGACGTCCGGAAAGGGCGCAAGGGAGGCAACGTCGAAAGAAACGTGCGTGGACGCCTCCGGCGGTCCAACCCGCGCGCGGGAAGCGGAGATCACGGTGTGCCCTCCACCGGCCAGGGCGGCCGCCAGGTGGCGCCCGATGAACCCCGTGGCGCCCGTGACCAGGATCCGCACTACACGCGACTCGTGGACAGATAGTGATCCAGAACCGGACCCACGGATCGCTCGAATCGCAGCGCCGGTCGAAATCCGAGGGCCTCGTGGGCAGGGACCGTGCGGGATGAGGCGCGCGATGGCCGGCCCTCATACCGAATGTCGACGCGGAGGCCACGGCGACGGCCCGCGTCACGCACTGCGCGCGCGATGGAGGCCACGCTGCGCACTTCGCTCGCCACGTTGAGGATGGGCGGCAGTGACGTCCCGGTGCAGCTTCGAACCAGCGCTTCGACCGCGTCGTCGATGTGGACGAACGCCAGGGACGTGCGGGGCCCGGTCGCGACCCGGAGTGGCTCACCGCGCGCCGCCTGGTGGCAGAAGAGTTGCGGAGCGGCGAGGAATCGCGGATCGGCCTTCATAACGGGGCTGAGTCCGTGGACGATGCCGAGCCGCAGAGCGACGCCGGAGAAGCACCGGGCCCGTCCCCCCACGTGTTCACGGCCACAATCTTCCGCATACGCCGTGAGCAGCATCTCTCCGTAGAGCTGCGAGAGGTGAACCAAATCTGTCGGCTCAACGGGCGACGATTCTGTGAGACGCCGCGGCAATGGCGTTCGGTACAGGCGCATTGAGCTCACAAACACGACCTGGGAGACCCCATGCTGACGACAGGCCTCGAGGACGATTCGCGGACCCGTAAAATTCGTCTCCTGGGTGACCTCCACCGGGGCTGCTCGTGGATTCGTGCTGGACTGCGCCGCGAGGTGAACGACCCTGTCGACCGCGTCGATTGAAAAGGCTCGATCGAGGGTCGACCGATCGGCGATGGACCCATCGATCAACGTGAAACGATCAGCACGCTGGAGGGGGGCGAGCGCGGGCTTCGGCGTTGAGAAGAAGTTCTCGACCCCGATCACGCGCTCGCCACGATCGAGGAGGCGCTGAGCGAGCGCCGAGCCAACATATCCGAGTCCGGTGATAAGAATCGCCAACCGAAGTCTCCGAAGTTGGATCGGGGCGCTGGCGCGGCCAGCGTCACAGTGTACCCATAGTGCGGTCACGCATTGCCAAAGGCGGGATCAATCGTCATGGGTGAACCGACGGAACCCTTTGATCCGGAGCGCGTAGTCTCGGTGCTCGGCGTGCGCGTGCACGACGTGACGTTCGCCTCGGCGTTGGGGGCCCTGATCGGCTTCATTGAGTCCGGGCGACCTCATCGCGTCATCACGCCGAACCCGGAGATCGTGATGCACGCGCGGCAAGATCCCCACTACCGCGAAGTGCTCAACACATCGGACCTCGCCATTCCGGACGGTATCGGGCTGCTGTTCGCCGCGCGGATGGCTGGACGGCCGCTCCGGAGCCACGTGCGCGGGACAGATCTCGTGCTCAGGCTCGCGGCGCGATCGGCCGTCGAAGGATGGCGATGGTTCCTCCTTGGCGCGCAGCCCGGCGTAGCTGAGGCGGCCGGAACCTGGCTGGAGCGCGAGTTCTCCGGTCTCGTCGTGGCGGGCGCGGCATCCGGTTCGCCGGACCCGCGGGAGGATGCCGCCATCCAGCGCGCCATTTGCCGGGCGTCACCGGTTCACGTGCTCCTCGTCGCCTATGGAGCGCCGCGACAGGAGCTGTGGATCGCGAGGAATCAAGGCGCCACGGGAGTGCCCGTACAGATTGGCGTCGGGGGCGTCCTGAATTTCTTCGCGGGCCGAAGCTCGCGGGCGCCGGGCTGGGTCCGCCGGCTGGAGCTCGAATGGGCCTATCGGCTCGCCAGGGAGCCGTGGCGCTGGCGGCGCCAGCTCGCCCTGCCCGCCTTCGCGGTGCTGGCAATGCGCGCCGCGCTTGGGGCCCGAATCCGACGTTGAGGCGGCCGCCGTCGCCGGGCGCTTCATTTCTTCGGGACGGCCGTTCCTTCGGGGGAGGATCGGCGCGTGGCGGAGCACGGCGTGCTCTGCGATCCGCCAACCTGGATCGCGCGGAGGATGGCGGCCGTGATCTCCGTCCCTGTGCCGCCTGGCTTGTAGAGGGTTTCCGCGGTTCGGAGGTTGAGCTGATCGCGTTCCTCCGGAGCAAGATTCTTCGCTGTGAGAACGACGACGGGGAGGTCGCGGAGAGACGGGTCGGCGCGGATTTCTTCGAGAACGCCGAAGCCGTCGACCTCCGGCATTACCAGGTCGAGCACCAGCGCAAGGGGCGTGCACGAGTGGAGCCTGTCGAGGGCCTCCCTACCATCCGAGGCAGGGACGACGGCAAATCCGGCGTCCTCCAGCATGCCCTGCACGACGCTGCGGACGTTGGGATCGTCGTCGGCGACCACGACCGGACGCTCACCGGGTTCGCCCGCGTGCCGACGGATGCACGCGATCAATCGCTGGGCCGGGACCGGTTTGACGAGAAATTCCTCGACCCCGAGCGCCATGCCGCGGTCCTGGTCGTCGCGGCCTGAGACCATAATGATGGGAATGTCGGCCGTGGCCGGATCATCGCGAAGCGCGGCCATCACGCCCCACCCGTCCAGACGCCCCGTCAACCCTACGTCGAGCACGACGGCCGCGGGCCGCTCTGCGCGGACGTGATTGATCGCGTCCTCGCCACTCGAGACCGCTTCCACGGCATATCCGATCGAGCCGAGCTGCTCGAGGATGAGCGCGGCGATGCTCGGATCGTCCTTCGCCAGAAGGATCCGACCGTGCGCTGTCCCAATGGAGCTACTCGCTGGCCGGTGGGCGGGAATTCCAGAGAGTGGGACGGTGAAGGTGAACGTGCTGCCCAGTCCGATCCCCGGGCTCTCGGCCCATATGCGCCCACCGTTCCCCTCCGCGATCTGCTTGCAGATCGCGAGCCCGAGGCCGGTGCCCGCGACCTTTCGGTGCGCCGGCTCCTCGACGCGATAGAACTTCTGAAAAAGCTTGGGTATGGCGCCTGGAGGCAAACCGAGCCCCTCATCGCTGACGGAGATCCGGACCTCCCGACCCTCGGGACGCGCCGAGATGCGGATTTCGCCGCCATCTGGGCTGTACTTGATGGCATTGGACAAGAGGTTCAGAAGGACTTGCACGAGCCGATCTCTGTCGGCGCGCACGTAGACGCGATCCTTCGGGATGTCGACCACGATCGTGTGCTGGGAGAGCTGACTGGCGAGGCTCTCGCGCGCCTCGGCCAGGACCTCGTCGAGCTGCACTGACCGGAAGTGGAAAGACATTCTGCCCGAGGCGAGCCTCTCGATGTCGAGAAAGTCATTCACGAGACCGGACATGCGGTCTGCTTCCTTATACATGGTCTCGACAAAGGTGCGGGCCGTGTCGCTCAGCCGCTCGCGCTGCAGAAGCAGCTCCGCGAACCCATAGATGGCGGCGAGCGGCGTCCGCAGTTCGTGGGAGACGAGGCCCACGAAGTCCTCCTTCATCCGATGAACCTCGCGCTCGCTCGTGACGTCTCGAAAGACGGCAACGCCGCCGATCGGCTTGTCGTGGACGCCGGTCACCGGCGCAGCGGCGAGGCTTATCGCGATCTCGGTGCCGTCGTTGCGCCAAACGCCGAGCTCTCGAGGAGGCACCGGCGCTCCGGACTTCATGACCTGGACGATGGGGCAGCTTCGCGGGTCGATGGGCTGACCATTGCGGTCGCGAACGGATAGGGCTTCGTACCACGGCCGACCAAGGCAGTCGTCGGCCGCCATGCCGGTAATCTTCTCGACGGCGCGATTGACGTAGGTAATGTGGGCCCGCTCGTCCGTTACGAACACGCCGTCGCTCATGCTGGAGAGGATCGCCTCCGCGCGGCTCTTGGCTGCCGCGAGCTGATGCGCCTGCTGTTCGACCTCGACCTTGCTCTGCGCCAGATCGTCGTACGTGCGCTTCATGCGCAGAAGGGACCGGACCCGCGCCATGAGCTCGGCGCGGTCGACTGGCTTCGACAGGAAATCGTCCGCGCCAGAATCGAGCGCGCGCAGCTTGTCCGTGCGCTCGTGCAAGGATGTGAGCATCACGATCGGGATCGCGCTCAAGCTCGGGTTTCGCCGCAGAATCTCGCAAACCTGGTACCCGTCCATGCCGGGCATCATCACGTCGAGCAGGATCAGGTCCGGGTGCATCCGCTCGGCGGCATCCAGGCCAGCGGTCCCGCTCTCGGCGCAGGTCACGCGGTATCCCGCTCGCTCGAGTTGGGCCTGGACGAGCGCGACGTTCTGGGGATTGTCGTCGATGACAAGAATCTGGGCTTCGCGCTCAGCAGCCATCCGTTATCTCCTCTTCATTCCGCGCGCTCTCGCCTCGGCGATGTAGTGTTCCACCTCGCGACCGATGGAACGGGTGTCGAACGGTTTCGCGATGTATCCGTCGCAACCGGCGGTCAGTACGCGCCACCGGTCCTCCTTCATGGCGTGGGCGCTGAGCGCCACGACGGGGATGTCCGCGAGGGACGGGTCCGACTTCAATTCGCGGGTCAACGTCAATCCGTCGACTCCTGGAAGTTGGAGGTCCATGAGGATGAGGTCCGGCCGATAGTCGCGGAGCCGTTCGCGGACTTCGTCAGCGCACGTGGCCCCGAGCGTGAGGAAGCCTGCCCGTTTGAGCACCGCGTCGGTGAGCAGCATGCTCGCCGGGTTGTCCTCCACGATCAGGACGAGCATTTGTGCGAGGTTCTCAGCCAATGGCACCGGCGACCTCCCGCGCCCTGCCCAGCCGACTGACCGTGTCGTTCAGCCAGGAGAGGAGGTCGATGGTCGCCATCGACCCTTTTTGCAGAATCGTCGACACGCGGCCGTTGAGCGCAGCTTTGTCGGCTTCGGTGAGCTCTTTCGCGGTGACGATCAGGATGGGGATGTCCTGTGTCTCCGGATCAGACTTGAGCGTGGTGACGACATCGAACCCGCTGACCTCCGGCATCATCAGATCGAGCAGAATGACGTCCGGGTGTTCGGACCTGGCCAGCCGAATCCCCTCCGCGCCGCCCGACGCGGTGAGCGCCGTGTAGCCAGCAGGCGACAGCATTCCTTGGTACAGCTCCAGGGCCGACGGGGTGTCGTCGATGAGCAGGACGCGCGCCGTCTGCCTTTGCGTGGGCGTCTTGTTCCCATATTGCTCGAGCCGCGAAAGCAATGCGTTGCGATCGATAGGCTTGACGAGATAGTCGTCAGCGCCAAGGGCGAAGCCCAGGCGCTGGTTGTCCACCACCGAGATAATGACGACTGGGATCTCGCGGGTCACCTCGTTCTGCTTCAGCTCTTTCAGAACTTCCCAGCCGTCCAGGTCCGGCAGGATCACGTCCAGCGTGATGGCGATGGGGCGGAGTGCTTGCGCTTTCTCGATCGCTTCACGCCCGTTCGTCGCCATCTCCACGCGATATCCGCCGCGCGCGAGGTAGAGGGCGACGAGATTCGCGGATCGTGGGTCGTCCTCCACCACGAGAACGAGCCCACGGGGATCCTCGGGCATCTGCACTTCGGCGATGGGGAAGACAACCTCGGTGATGGGATCTTCGTCGTCGGCCGGCGTGGGTGTCGGCAGCGTGAATCGGAAGATGCTGCCCTGCCCGGGCTCCCCATCGACCCAGATCCGACCGCCATGCAGCTCGACGAAGCGCTTGGTAAGGGCGAGGCCCAGGCCAGTTCCTTCGTGCTGGCGTCCAGGGCCGGCATCGAGCTGCTGGAATTCGAGGAAGATCCGTTCCCGGTCCTCCGGAGCAATGCCGATTCCGGAGTCCTCAACGCTCACGACCGTGCCGCTGGCATCCTGGCCGATGGAGACGTGGATCCGGCCGTCATCTGGCGTGAACTTGATGGCGTTGGAGACGAGGTTGTAGAGGATCTGCTTGACCTTCCCCTCGTCCGCTACGACATCGCCTGCGTACGCGGTATCGGCGCTGAACCGAATGTGTTTGGCCGCCGCCAGCGGCTCCACGGTCGACAGCACGTGCTGAACGGTCTCCGCAAGCGAGAATCGCTCGGGGCGCAGCTCCATCCGCCCTGCCTCGACCTTGGAGAGGTCGAGGATGTCGTTAATGAGGGTCAGCAGATGCTTGCCGCTTTCGTAGATGCTGGAGAGGTAGGACGCACGGGTGGCGTGGTCGTAGCCGCTCGGCTGCTCGTCGATCAGCAGCTCCGAGAAGCCAATGATGGCGTTGAGCGGCGTCCGCAGCTCGTGGGACATGCTCGCGAGGAACTCGCTCTTCGCGCGGTTGGCTGCCTGGGCCCGACGGCTCTGCTCCTCGAGCTGCTCGTTGGCGGCCCGGAGCTGACGCGTGCGCTGGCGGACCCGGTTCTCCAGAGAGTCGTAGGACTCGGCCAGCCGCTTGGTCATCAAGTTGAACGACTGCTGCAGGGTGCCGATCTCATCGATCGATGTGACGGGGACCCGTTCGGTGAGCTGGCCGTGGGCCACGTTGGTCGAGGCCTCCGCCATTCGACGGATCGGCTCGGTAAAGCGCCGGGCCAAGAGCCAGGACGCGTAGAGACCGGCCGACAGAATCAGCACCCCGATGCCGGCGAGAATGAACCGCAGGGCCTCCGCGGAGCCGTATGCCTCGCTCGCGTCGATCGTCGCGACAATGCCCCAACCGTCCGGAGTGGCAGGCTCGTACGCCGCGAGAACGTCGTTCCCGCGATAGTCGCGCATGCGCAAAAAGCCGCGCTTACCCTCGAGGGAGCGCGCCATGGCGGGAACGTCCGCCGGGGCGAGGTTGGGCACGGGATCGGAGAACCGATTCGGCAGCAGGATGTCGATCTCCCCATCCACCATGGCGCCGACGAGCAAGTCGCCCGTCTTCCCGAGCCCGGCGGGGTCCGAGCTGATGCTGGCGAGGGGCGTCACGTCTACGAGCCCCATGATGACGCCGATCGTCTCGCCACTGGGCCCGCGGACCGGCGCGCTGACGCGTGCTTGGTAACGGTCGTCCGACAGGGATGGAAATCCGAGCTGTGGCCGGACGAGGCCGCCGGTGAACACCGGATCCGCTGCGAAGCTCCGGCCGAGGTATTGCTCGTCGCTCGACGCCACGACGTCGCCGCTGGGGTTGGCGATCCACAGGGCGTGCATGCCGTTGATGCTCTCTTCCGCGTCGGCGAGCGCGCGGGCCGCGGCAGCCGAGAAGGGCGTGCCGGCCGCGCTACGTGTCGGCGCGGAGTCGAGGAGCTGTCGAACGAGGGGCCGTTTGGCGACGACGTTGATCTCGTCTTTCTGGCCCCGGATGTACGCCGACAGCATGTCCCGGCGGTCGGCAGCGATGATGGAGAGCCGCTGGTCAACCTGCGCGGAGATCACGGCGTCCGTGAATGCGAGGCCAGCGAAGCCGATCGACCCCGCGGTGAGAAGAACGATGCCGCCGACAAACACCGCCAGCTTGAGGGCGAGCGAGGATCGCGCGGAGTGAACCAGGCGATACCACAGTGGCGCACGTCGAAGTGAAGTTCGTCGCACTGTGATCTCCATCACAAAAGTGTTACGGCGAAGTGTCAGCGAAAGGGTCAGCCGCCAGCAGTAGGCAAGCGAGCCTATTTCGCTCACCCGTGAGGGGGTATTTGGGGATCGCTATTTGGGGGAGGTCGGATCACCCGTTTGGGGGGATGGGCGGGGGTCTTACGATCCGGGTGGGAGTCGGCGCTGCGCGATGTAGGCGGCCGCCTCGGCCCGGCGGGTGAGCTGGAGCTTCTGGAGAATGTTGCTCACGTACGTTTTCACGGTGTGCTCGCTCAAGTACAGATCCCCGGCGATCTCGCGATTCGTCTTCCCCTCGGCGATCAGGGGAAGGATCTTGCGTTCTTGTTCCGAGAGACCGGCGAGCGGGTCGTCGACGTCCTGCGGACCCAGATGGCGCATCCAGTCCAGCACCGTTTCGGTGATGCCGGGATCCAGGAGCGACCCGCCGAGCGCAACGGAGTTGACCGCGTCGATCAAGCGGTTGGGCTCGGTTTGTTTCAGGAGGTACCCTGCCGCGCCCGCCATGATAGATGCAACGACCGCGTCCCGATCCGCGTACGACGTCAGCATGATGACGCGCACGTCCGGCCGCTCGGATCGAATCTCGCGGCAGGCTTCGACCCCGCTCCCGTCCGGAAGCCGGACGTCCATGATCACGACGTTGGGCTCGCACTCGCGCACGCGCGCGACGGCCTCCGCGATCGTTCCCGCCTCTCCGACGACGGAGAAATGCGGCACCGTGGCGAAGAGGCTTGCCAGCCCGAGGCGTACGACGTGGTGGTCGTCGACGAGGAGCAGGCGAATCGGCTCCTGGCTCATTGCTCGCGCTCCGCCGTGGGGAGCGGCATTTCGAGGGACAGCTCTGTTCCCTGGCCCGGCGCGCTGGAGATGGTGAAGCGGGCGCCGAGGGCTCTGGCCCGCTCGGCCATGTTCCGCAGACCATCGCCGGTGCGCCGGCCGGTGCGCTCTGGGTCAAATCCGTGGCCGTCGTCGCGAATCGTAAGCTTCAGGCGCCCTTCGTCGGCCGTCACGCTGATGGATGCCTCGCTGGCATCCGCGTGGCGGATGACGTTCGAGATGGCCTCGTGGGCGATGTAGAGCAAGTTTCCCGCCGCATCGGGGCTGACCAAGTCACCAGCGCTCGGGTCGAGATTGAGCGCTGGGCAGAGCAGGCCGTTGGCGCGAAGCTGTCCCGCGAGCTCGGCCAGGCCGGCCATCAAGCCGCGGTCCCCGAGCTCCTCCGGTCGCAGCTCGACGATGTAGTTGCGGATCTCCTGGATCACTTGATTGATCTGAGAAATGGCGTTTTGCAGGGCGTCTCGCGCATCGTCCGCTGCCCCATCGCGGAGCGCGCGCTCCCGCGCGGCGAGGCCGAGGCCGACGGCATATAGCGACTGGATGACGCCATCGTGGAGGTCCATGGCGATGCGCTCGCGCTCCTCGAGCAGGGCGACCAGCTTCAGGACGCTCACGTCGTGCATGAGGATTCCGGCGCTTCGCGAGCCCGCCCCCGATTTCAGAGGGAAAAACTGGACAACGAGGTCCCGGCGGACGGGCTGCCGGATCACGACCTCGAAGCTGGGGTGCTCGTCGAGGTTGCTGAGGGCGCGGTCCCACGCCTCCCGCGCCTCTGTCCGATTGAGGACCGACCGACTGACGTGGCTGAAGGCCTCGTGGACGGTCCGACCAACGATGGCAGCCCGATCGAGCCCGAGGAACTGGGCCGCCGGCATGTTGCAGTAGCGAATGAACTGATCGCCGTCGATGACGATGAGCCCATCGCTGATGCTCGCCAGCACG
Organism: Chloroflexota bacterium; assembly: GCA_035652535.1. Lineage (NCBI taxonomy): Bacteria > Bacillati > Chloroflexota > Chloroflexota bacterium. The sequence continues at coordinate 34,132 of DASRDP010000086.1, read as the reverse complement.
GCGGACAGCATCGCCTCTTCCTGCTCGATGTTGTCGAACAGATCCGCCGGCTGTTGATCGGCGACCGGCGCTGCGCGTCCTGGCGGAAGCGCCCCCGCCACGTCGACGCCGTCACGCGGCTGCGGCGGCTCGAGCGACGACAACGGGCAGCCTCCTGGATGGAGTCGATACGGCGGCTATGTTACAATTTTTTGCGTCTGGGCTCGTGGTGTAGTGGCCTAACATGCGGCCCTGTCAAGGCCGAGACCGGGGGTTCGAATCCCCTCGAGCCCGCCAGAGAAACCTTGCACGTCACACCGTTCCGCCTTGCTGTACGGCGCGGCGCGCAGTGCTGCGACCTCGCGCAACGCCGAAGCGGATCGCCTGGGCGATGGACCAGGCGGTCGAGGGGTTTACCGAGCTATTCGGCGGGCCCACCTCCGGCTGGCCCCCGGCCCACATTGTTAGCGGCTGGGGCCGCCGCGCGAATGGGCCGCTTCCTGCAGCTTTGCCTTCGCTTCCGCGAGGGCCGGTAGCTCCTTGAATGCGACGGTATCCACGCGAGCCGACGATCGACCGGTGTGCGCGCTCTCGTCCACCACCGGGTACATTGGGTGCCGGAAGTAGAGCACGAAGCGCAGGAATCCCTCGCCACCCACGATTCGATGGGCTATGCCGCGCGGCACGTAACCCATCTCCAGCGGATCCAGCTCGTGGATGCCCCACTCGGTCTCGTTGGTGGCATGGCCGCGGAACTGGAACCAGATCTCGTCGTCATCCATCCCGCGGTGGAACCCGAACTGCTGTCCTTCGGTGTTGTAGGAGTCGGTCCGGAAGTTCTCGCTCTCATAGTGCTGCGGGGCGCGCGCGCTGCCCTTGCCCGTCATGCCCACGAAATAGTCGAACACCCGGATGACCGACGCGCGACGCGTACCGGGCAGCGGCGCATCGCGTCCGGGGGGACCGGATAGGCAACCGACGAGCTTGGCGTGATCCCGCTCGATCACGATGGGGTCCAACGCGTCTTGCCAGAACTCCGTAACCTCCAGGATCTTGCCGGTTCTGGGAGGCAGCTGAACGGGTTGCCCGTCGGTCTGGCCGCCGTCCGCTCGCACGTCGAACGCGGTCTCGGTGAGTGGGTGGTCGGGCTCGACGCCGAGCGTCACAGGCTTGTTCAGCTTCACGACCATCTGGCGGCACTGGGGGTTGCCGACCAGGCGGTAGGCCACGCCAGCGGGCACGTGGAGACAATAGCCGGGCCCCAGCTCGAACTCGCCCATCTCGGTCTCGGCGGCCGCCCGCCCGCAGTACTGGAAGACGAGCACGTCGTAGTCGGCCGGTCGGTGAAAATGTGGCTCGGGTCCGGCCGTCCAGCAGGCTTCGATCACTCCATCCTCCCCGGCCCAGACAACGATTGGCTTGTTGCCGTCGCGGTTCGTGGGGCCGCGGAAGAGGTCCATCATGCGAATGCGGGGCATCGGACGGCCTCCCGCACGCTGGGTTCCGATCAGCTCGTCCTCTTCGCGCTCGAACCAGATGGGCGTTTTCTCGTCCCAATGCGTCATGAACTCACGGACCATTGGTTCCTCCTTTCGAGGCCGGTTGCGCCAGATCACGCCACGCCAGCCACGCTACGGTATATAGCGCTCGCACCTCCCGTTGTCTATTGCGCACGGGGGCACCTCCGCAACCCCGTGATCCTCGTCCATGAGCTGGCGACGATCGACGTCCTCGCGCTAGGCCGGCTGATCATGAGCATTGGGATCGGCAAGGGCGGGCCGGAAGGGGAGCGCGAGTTCGCGAACTGCAATGTGCCGTACACCGAGCGCGGACCACGACTGACCGAGATGCTCCAGACCATGCGCCGACTTTGGGTTCATGAGGTCCGATGTTGGGTCGCATCGCAATAGCACCAGCGATTTTTTTTGGCTCACCGGCCGAGATCGCTGCGCGGCTTTAGCCGCTGGTCGATGTTGGACTGACGAAGATCGTGGCTCGCTTCGTGGAGCAGGATCTACCAACCGGGCGGAAGCGAACGCCGCCGGGCGTCCTCAGTCCCGCGCCTGACCGCAAACGACCTGGAGCCCGTTGAGCCAGCTCGAGTCCGCCAGCAGCGTATAGACGTCTTCGTATGACTCGGCCATCGCCGCGGCCGAGAAGCGCCGCTCGACGTGCGCGCGACAGGCGGCGCGATCGAGCGACGCAACCCGCGGCACGGCGTCTACCATCGCGGTGAAGGTGTCACAGATGAAGCCCGTCACCCCGTCGATGATGACCTCGGGGACCGACCCGGCGCGGTACGCCACAACCGGCGTGCCCGTTGCCATGGCTTCAACCATCGTGAGCCCGAACGGCTCGGGCCAGTCGATGGGGAAAAGATAGGCGTAAGCGTTCCCCAGAAGCTCGTCCTTCTGCTGCTCGTCCACTTCGCCAATGAACTCGACGCGCGTCGAATCCCGAATCATGGGTGCGATCGCGTGGTCGTAATAGGCCTGATCGGCGGGGTCGACCTTTGCCGCGATGACGAGCTGCATGTCGAGATCGCGAGCGATCTCAATAGCGCGATCTGGTCTCTTCTCCGGGCTGATTCTGCCGAGGAAGACCAGGTAGTCCCCTCCCTCCGCGTTGTAATGGAAGTGCGACATGTCGATGCCGTTGTAGGCGGTGCGGACCCAGTTGACGCCGGGGAGGGGAGCGCGCTGCGACTGGCTAATCGACACGAGATTCTGCTCGCGGAAATGGTCGTACACGCGCTGCACTTCCCGCAGGTCGAGCCGACCATGGGTCGTGGTGATGGTTGGGGTATCGGACAAGCGCGCAAATGGAAAGGCGAAGTAGTCCGCGTGATTGTGGATAACGTCGAACTCACCAGCGCGCTCGTAGACCATTCCGAGCTGGACCATCGTATACGCCACCGTATCCTGGGCGTCTACGTCCAACCGCAGCCCGCGGGGACAACAGGGCACGAGGTCAGCGCGAGTTCGCGAATCGCCGCTGGCGAACAGGGTCACGTCATGGCCCCGCCGCACCAGCTCCTCAGTCAACACGGACACCACGCGTTCTGTCCCGCCGTAAAGCGCCGGCGGTACGGATTCGATCAGCGGAGCCACCATCGCAATTCGCAAACGTATTCCCCCTTTCCCGTGTGGCCAGAACGGCGTGTCGTGGTGCTGCGATTGAGCCCGCTCTGCCGATGCACTGCTGGGAAGTAGGGTATGGGACGCCGATTCTTCAATGCAGTGTCTTCCGGGTGGTTCCTTCCTCTCCACATGGGTAGTCCGAGGCGGAAGGGCAGACCCGAACCGTCACGCCGTTTGAGCTGCCCCGCGCCTCGTCTCGCGGGCGAGGAGGATCAGGAGCGCAGAGGCCAGATATGATGCCGCGATGAGCCCCCACACCGGCTCGAAACCGACTCGATCGATGAGGGCCGCGATGAGGGCGATCCATCCGGCGCCCACCGCGAAGACCCATGCGTAATAGAAGCCAAACAAGATGTCGCGCTCGCCGGCCGCGACCGAGTCCGCCGCGAACGTCTGGACGAGCGGGCTCTCGGCGAACGCGAAGGCACCCATGAGAAAGAGGACCACCGCGAGGACGGCGACGCCCCCTTCGTGGAACGCTGGAAGCGCCAGCGTTACGATCGTCGCAAGCACGAGCGCGCCGACGAGGACGAGCTTTCTGCCGACCCGGTCTGACAGGCGCCCCGCGGCCATCGGTCCCACGACACTGCCCACGAGCATGATCGTGTACAGCATCCCGACGATCCACGGAGCCAATCCGAGCACGTTGGAAAGGTACAGAGGAATGATGGTGAGCAGCACGCCCAGCCCCCGACCCGCAGCCGCGACGGAGGACGCGCCGACGAGCGCCAGAACATTCCGGTTCCGGAGGATCCTGCCCAACTGAGCGATGCCGGAGCCGTGGCCCTGAATGCGGTCGCGGGCTCGATCGCGATCGTCCATCGCAAACATCAGGATGCCGCCCATCACGATGCCCGGCACGGCGAACGCCCAAAGGGCCTGCCGCCACCCCAGCGTGCCGATGAGGGCCACGGCGATGAGTGGGACGGCCAGGGTTCCGAGGTTTCCGCCGGCGAAATTCACCGCGAGCGCTGACCCGCGCCGCTCGCGGGGAAATCGGTCGGCGATGAGCGAATTCCCGACTGGGTGCTGCGCGGCATTGGCCACTGCCCCGCCAAACCGCAGGGCGGCAAACTGGGTGAAGTTCGCGGACACGCCAGTCAGCGCGGTCGTGATTCCGAAAAGGAGGTTCCCCAAGCCAAGCACGACGTTGCGGGGGAATGACCTGCCGATGAACCCGAAGAGCAGCTGCAGGGAGCCGCCGATGAAGCTCGTCAGACCCACCATCGTTCCGATGGCGGTGTACGACAGCCCCCATTCCTGCTGAATGCTCGGATAGACCAGGGGAAACAGGGCCGCATACACGTGGGTGATGGCGTGGGCCGTGCTGACGAGAATGAGGATTCCCGCCGGTTGCGAGAGGCGTTCGACTCCCGCGCGCAGTGCGTCGGACCGTGCAGTCATGCTCTATTCCTTCCGCTTGCCATCATGTGTGGGGTGATGCGGTGAACGGTTATTCCGCACCTGGTTTGGCGTGTCTCGCGCTTGTGGATTCGACACTCGCCGTGTCTCGGCGCGTTGTGAGCTTCAGAGCGAGCGCCACCAGGTCGGAGACGGCCGCGGGCTTGCTCAGAAACGCATTGGCTCCCGCCTGCAGGGCGTGGTTTCTCGCGTGCAGTGCGCTCACCACGAGGATCGGCAGCGCCGGGTGAGAGGCACGCAGCCGTCGCGTCAGGGCGAGCCCGTCCTCGTCGGGAAGCAAGATCGCCGTGATGACCAGCTCTGGCTCATGGTCGTCAACCGCCGCCTCGGCCTCCATGGCCGTTCGACACAGAACGATGTCGAACGCGCGGGGAGCCAGAATTGACGAGAGGAGTCGAGTTGATACCTCGTCTGCGTCGCACAGCACAATGCGCCGCCGCCGGTCCGGCTCAACATCACGGGCTTGCTGGCCGTCGTGCGATCGGTAGGAAACCGGGTTGGCCGGTTCACGCACCTGGAGCGCCTCCAAGGAATTTCGGCCCAGAGTGGGACGATCGGGACGAGGACTGGGATCGTATACAGCGAAGCATACCGGATGGCTCGCCGGTCAGTCGCCGACCGGCGATCACGTTTGGCGGATCATGTACAATCGTGCTGACGAGCGCCTGGATTGTTCCAGGAAGCGACAGCTAGCACCGGTTGTCTGCACCACATGTCGAATGCAGGGCAAACGGTCGGCTCCGACTCTCGCCTTCGGTTTCGTGCGGCGAGGGAACGCGGGAGGATGACGTGGACACCTTTGACCTCAGCTCCATCTCCGAGAATGACCAGATCGCTGCGGAGATGATTCGCCGTGCGGGCGTAATCGCGAAGTTCTACGCCGCAATGGTCGAGGGCGGGCTGCCCGTCGATCTCGCCGGGACCATCGTCGTGGAATGGGCGCGCGCGAGCCTTCAGCCGGCCGGCACCCCGCCTTGCGGGTGCGACTGCGACGTCTGCCGGGGCGAGGCTGGGTAGCGCTCCCCCCGCGCGCGGCCACCCAACACAGATCCCGTACCGTCGTACTCCGGTGCCCGTTTGTCCATCTGAGTCAGTGGGCACGGCGGCGGTCGCCATCCAACGAGGCTCGCTCCCGGCTGCTGGCCGCCCATTCCCGCTCGATGAGCGAGTTCCCGAAGCCACCGGGTCTGCACATGAGCACGCTGTGACAAGATCTGCCCCTTCCCGACCGACTGGCCTAGAATGCTGATGAGGGCACACGAAATAAATGGGGAGGCAGCAGTGTTTTACATAACACTGAGGCGACCAGTGGTTGCCCGCGAGCAGCGAAAGACGAGTCTCGACACGCACCTGCGGTGGATGGAGCGGCAACACAAGGAGGGAAAGATCGTCATGAGCGGGCCGAGTCCGGACCGCTCGCTGGGTATCTACCTCATCCGCGCAGATTCTCGCGAGGAGGCGGAGCGCGTGGCCGCGTCGGACCCGTATACCGTGGCGGGCGAGACGAGCTTCGAGCTAATCGAATGGGAAGTGCACCAAGTATTGGGGATCGGGCCGTTCACGGCCGCGGGGCTCGGACACTGAACGTCGGCGCGCCGAACTGGGGCGATCGACGCCCTCCTGCTACAATCGCTGCCCCATGAGCCAGTTTTTCAGCGCCCTCGATCCCGAGATCGGGTACTGGATCGCCCTGACGCGGGTCGGACGGATCGGTCCTCGCCGCTTCGACCTGCTGCTGCGGGCCTTCGGGTCGGCGAGCCGCGTTTGGGACGCCAGCGAGGCGATCCTGGGAGAGGCTGGCCTCGATCGTCGGACCGTGAAGTCGCTCGCGGCGGCGCGTCAACGCGTCGATCCGACCCGCGAGGTCGAGAACCTCGCGCGCGCGGGCGCCCGTGCGATCCGCAGCATCGACCCGGAGTACCCCGCGCTCCTGGGGAGGATCTATGATCCACCGCCGGTCCTCTACGTCCAGGGCGAGCTGGATCCGCCGGAGCACCCCGCCATCGCCGTCGTGGGCACGCGGACCGCGACGTCTTACGGGAAGATGGCTGCCGAGCGCCTCAGCGGGGACCTTGCCGCGGCGGGCGTGACCATCGTGAGTGGCCTCGCCCTCGGGATCGACGCCGCGGCGCATCGCGGCGCCCTCGCCGCGGGCGGGCGAACGGTCGCGGTCCTCGGTCATGGACTCGACCGGACCTATCCGTCTCAGCACTCGCCGCTCGCGAAACAGATCGCCCAGCACGGGGCTCTGGTGACCGAGTTCCCGCTGGGCACGAAGCCCGACGCCGTCAACTTCCCGCGGCGCAACCGGCTGATCTCAGGATTGACGTCTGGTACGCTTGTAGTCGAGGCGGGGGCGCGCAGTGGCGCGCTGATCACGGCGGCCTTCGCGGCGGAACAGGGACGCGACGTTTATGCTGTGCCGGGCAGTATATTCAGCCCGGCCAGTGAGGGAACTAATGGATTGATCCGGGACGGCGCCGCGCCGGTGACGCGCGTCGGCGACGTGCTCGCAGAGCTTCATCCCAGCCGCGCGCCGCGGCAGTTATCGGCGCAGGACATCCTTCCGCTGGACGATACCGAGCAGCGGCTGCTCGGCGTCCTGAGCACCGAGCCCCTCCACATCGATGAAATCGCGCAGATGGTCGCTCTTCCCATGTCGACCGTAAGCGCCGCGCTTGCGATGATGGAGCTGAAGGGCGTCGTCCAGCAGAGTGGCGGAATGAATTACGTGAGAGGCATTCGTTCGTGAGTAATAAGCTCGTTATCGTGGAATCTCCCACGAAAGCGAAAACCATCGGAAAGTACCTTGGGCGCGATTATCACGTGCTCGCTTCGCTCGGGCACGTTAGAGATCTGCCCAAGAGCAAGCTGGGCGTGGACTTGGACAGGGACTTTCAGCCCCAGTACCTGATTCCACGCGAGAAGTCGAAAACGGTGAAGGAGCTGCGGAGCGAGGCTCAGCGCGCCGACGAGATCTTTGTGGCGACGGACCCCGACCGGGAGGGCGAGGCGATCGCGTGGCACCTGGTCGAGACGATCGATCCCGGTGATCGCCCCGTGCGTCGGGTCGAGTTCCACGAGATCACCAAGAACGCCGTGCTGGCGGCGATGGCCAATCCACGCGCCATCGACGCGAAGCGCGTGGACGCCCAGCAGGCCCGCCGCATCCTGGACCGTCTGGTCGGCTACCAGATCAGCCCCCTGCTGTGGAAGAAGGTGAGACGAGGGCTCTCGGCCGGGCGCGTGCAGTCGGCCGCGCTGCGGATGACCGTCGAGCGCGAGCGAGAGATCGCCGCCTTCGAGCCGGTCGAGTACTGGTCCATCGACGCCGAGCTGGCCAAACGCGCCGCAACGCGCCGCGGCCAGCCGCGCTCGTTCGTCGCGGGCCTCATCGAAGTGAACGGGCAGAAGGCCGAGATGCCCGACGAACAGTCCGCGTCGGCCATCGTCCGCGATCTCGAAGGCGCCGGCTACGTCGTCGACGCGATCCGGCGACGGGAGCAGCAGCGCAATCCGCCCGCGCCCTTCACCACCAGCACCCTCCAGCAGGAAGCCAGCCGGAAGCTGGGATTCACGGCGAAGCGGACCATGATGGTCGCGCAGCAGCTCTATGAGGGGATCGACCTCGCCGATGGTGAGGGCGTCGGGCTGATCACCTACATGCGCACCGACTCGACGAACGTCGCGCAAAGCGCCATCGTGGAGGCTCGACAATACATCGAGGAGCGCCACGGGCGCGAGATGGTGAGCGAGACCCCTCGGACCTATCAAACCCGCAGCCGCCTCGCTCAGGAAGCGCACGAAGCGATCCGTCCGACGTCCGCCTATCGCACGCCGGACGACGTCCGTCAGTTTCTGAGCCGCGACCAGGCGCGCCTGTACGAGCTGATCTGGAAGCGCTTCATCGCCACGCAGATGGCCTCGGCGCGCATTGAGATCACGACCGTCGAAGTCCTCGCGAGTCGCGAAGGGTCATCGAATCGCTACCGCTTCCGAGCGTCGGGATCCGTCGTCCTGTTCGCTGGGTTCCTGTCGCTCTACACCGAGACACGCGATGAGGACGCAGTGGCGCTCGACGAAGACCGAAAACCGCTTCCCCCCCTTGATCAGGGCGAAGCGCTCGACCTGGTCGACCTGAAGCCGGAGCAGCACTTCACCCAGCCGCCCCCGCGCTACACGGAGGCGAGCCTCGTGAAGGCGCTTGAGGAGCGCGGCATTGGGCGTCCGAGCACGTACGCGCCGATCCTCTCCACCCTTCAGGATCGCGGGTACGTCATGCGGGTCGATCGGCGGCTCGAGCCGACCGAGCTGGGCATGCTGGTGAACGACCTGCTGGTGGAGCACTTCCCTGAGGTTGTGGACGTTGACTTCACCGCCAATATGGAGGAGCGGCTGGACGACATCGCGCAGGGCCGGCGCAACCGGGTGCCCGTGCTGCGCGAGTTTTATGGGCCCTTCTCGGCCACCCTCGCCGCCGCCGAGCAGGAGATGGAGCGGGTAACGCCGCCGGTGGAGCTGGCCGACGAGGTCTGCGAAAAATGCGGCCGACAAATGGTGGTGAAGCTCGGTCGGTTCGGGAAGTTCATCGCCTGCCCGGGCTTTCCGGCCTGTCGAAACGCCAAGCCGTTCCTGGTGAAGATCGGCGTCCCCTGCCCGGAGTGCGAGTCCGAGATCGTGGAGCGCCGCACCCGCAAGCGCCGCGTCTTCTACGGCTGCTCGCGGTACCCGGAGTGCGAATGGACCTCGTGGTCCCGGCCATTGCGCGCACCGTGCCCGACCTGCGGTGGTTTGCTCGTCGAAGCGGGACGCAATCGCGCCAAATGCACCGTCTGTGGCACGGTGATGCCATCGCCGGAAGCAGGGCGCGATGGGGATGAGTCCGGGCTGACGGCGGCTGTCGGACAGTGACGGTGGCGGGCAATCCTGGGCGTTTGACGCGGCTTCGGGATGCGCTGGCCAGCGCCGAGCTGGACGGCATCGTGGTATCGCAGCCGGAGTCGCGGCGGTACCTGAGTGGGTATTCGGCAACGGACCTCCCGCCGCGCGAATCGGCCGGCTATCTGTTCATCACGGACACCCGGCAGTATCTCCTCACCGATCCGCGCACATCCGCCCTCGCCGAGGCCGAGGCGCCCGCGTTCACGACCGTCGTGTTTGGGGCCGGCGCAACTGCGCGGGACGCGCTCCGGCAGGTCGCCCGAGAGGCGCTGCCGTCCGCCAGGCCCACCGGGCCGCGCGTCGGGTTCGAGTCCGGTCACCTCACGTACGCGGTGTGGCAGGCGTTCGTCTCGGCGCTCGACGGTATCGCCGATCTCGTGCCAGCCCCGGACCTGGTCGATTCGCTGCGCGTGCTGAAGGACGACGACGAGCTGGCGGCGCTGCGCGCGTCGATCGCGCTGAACGACGCGGCCTTTGCGCACGTCATCCGCAACGTCGCGGCGGGTAGGCGCGAGCGCGACCTGGCGTGGGAGATCGAGAGCTATTACCGCACGCATGGGGCGGAAGACGTATCGTTCGACCCGATCACGGTCTCCGGCCCGAACACGGCGATCCCGCACGCGGTCCCATCCGATCGAACGATTCGCCCGGACGAGCTGGTGCTCTTCGACATTGGCGCGAGGCTTGGGGGATACTGTTCCGACATGACGCGGACCTTCTGCATCGAGACGGCGCCCGACAAGCTGCGCGAGGTTTGGAGCATCGTTCTCGACGCGCAGCTTGAGGCGGAGGAGCGCGTGAAGCCGGGCATGACCGGCGCCGAGGTCGACGCCGTCGCACGCGGTGTGATCAGCGACGCCGGTTACGGGGACGAATTCGTCCATGGGCTCGGACACGGGATCGGACTGGAGATCCACGAGCCGCCATGGATCTCGCGTACCCGCGGCGATATGCCCCTCCAGCCTGGGATGGTATTCAGCATCGAGCCAGGCGTGTATCTCCCGGGGCTCGGGGGCGTTCGCATCGAAGACCTCGTCGTCCTGACCGATCGCGGCGCGGAGGTTCTGACCCGGTCGCCGAAGAAGCTTCAACTCTCGGAGGTACTGCTTGATCTCGACAGGTGATCTCCGCAAGGGCGTTGTCATCGAGATGGATAAGCAGCTGTTCCAGGTTCTCGACTATCAGCACCTGAAGATCGGGCGCGGAAGCGCCCAGGTTCGCATGAAGCTGCGCAACGTCCGCACCGGAGCCCTCATCGATCGAACCGTGCAGGCGGGGGAAAAATGGCCGCGCGTGCGCCTCGATCATCGAACGGTGCAGTTTCTCTATGAAGATCCGCCCAACTACGTGTTCATGGATCAGGAGACGTTCGACCAGCTCACCCTCGGGAGCGCGATCCTCGGGGATGCCGTGAACTACTTGAAAGACGGGCTCGAGCTGGAGATCCTCATGTACGACGACGAACCAATTGGGGTCGAGCTTCCTATCACCGTCGACCTGCAGGTCACCGAGACCGAGCCGGGCTTCCGAGGAGACACGGCGTCCGGCGGCACCAAGCCGGCCACCCTGGAGACGGGGCTCGTGGTCAACGTTCCGCTGTTCGTCAATACTGGCGAGATGATCCGCGTCGATACGAGGAGCGGGACCTACATCGAACGGGTAACCTCCTAACGTCCGGAGGATTCAGTGGAGCGGACCGGCGCCAAACCCGACCGCGCATCGGCAGCGACCGCCGACGTGGCCGTCCGCCGCCTGCTGGAGCTGGTGCGTGGAACCCGAATCACGGACATCGAGGTCGAGTGGGATGGTGGGTCGGTTCGGGTGAGCCGAGAGCCGGCCGTCGAGGCGGACCAGGCGCGTCCGGCCGTGGTCCATGCGTCGTCGGACGGGCCGGTCGTCGTGACCTCGCCCTTCGTCGGTGTCTTTCATCGCCAACCTCCCCCGTCGTTCCCGAATGTGGGCGAGCCGGTCAGCGCCGGCCAGGCCATCGCCCACGTCGAGACGCTCGGGATTCAGAACAGCGTCGTCGCGCCGTGCGACGGCCTCGTCGCCGAGATATTGGTGAAGGACGGGACACCGGTCGAGTACGGACAACCGCTCGCCGTGATGCGGCGGAGCGCGGGCGAGGCGACCGGGGGATGACGGCGCAGTTGGTGGACGTCGATGGCTAGTCCGGCGCCCATTGGCGCCCACTTCTTCCGGATCGAAGAGCTGGTCGCCTACATTCGGGATCTGTTCGCCAACGATCCCGTTCTCAGCGACGTCTGGGTGACCGGTGAGATCGCGGACGTGACGCGTTCGACGGTCGGCCACGCCTATTTCACCGTGCGGGACGAGCGGTCGCGCATCTCCGCGGTGATGTTTCGATCTGCCCTCCGGAGGCAGACGCTTCCGCTCGTCGCGGGCTTCGAGGCCCTCATCCACGGTTCGGTGAGCATCTATGATCAGCGTTCCACGTTTCAGCTCGTGGCCGACGTCGTGTTGCCGGGAGACGCGGGGCGCCTGCACGCCGAGTTCGAGCTGCTGCGGCGCCGGCTCGAACAGGAGGGCCTGTTTGCGAGCCAGCGGAAGCGGCCCATCCCCCGAATGCCGCGGCGCATCGGGATTGTCACCTCGGAATCGGGGGCCGTGCTCCATGACATTCTGAACGTTCTGAATCGGCGCTACCGCTGCGTGGAGCTGATCTTTGCGCCGGCCGGCGTCCAGGGAGAGGATGCGCCCCGCCAGATCGTGGCGGCGCTCGATCGATTGAACGCCTTCCACGCGGATCGACGGCCGCTCGATCTCATCATTCTGGCCCGGGGCGGTGGCGCGGCCGAGGAGCTTGCCGTGTTCAACGACGAGCGAGTCGCGCGAGCGATCTTCGCCTCGGCCGTTCCGATCGTGTCGGCCATCGGCCACGAAGTGGACGTGACCATCGCCGACCTCGTCGCCGACCTGCGCGCCCCCACGCCATCCGCCGCGGCTGAGATGGTGGTGCCCGATGCCGCTCAGCTCTGCGAGGAGACGCGGCGCACGATCGAGCGAGGGTCCGCCGCCCTGCACCGAATGCTCGGGGTGGCGCGAATGCAGGTGCAGGCGGCGGAGCAGCAGCTCGATCGGCATTCGCCCGCTCGCACGATCGGCGACTACCGGCGGGCGCTGGATGACCTGGGATCGCGCGGCAAGCGCGCGATCCGCGCGGTCGCCGGGCTTGCGCGCTCGCGGGTGGAGATGAGCCGGTCGCAGCTCGCGGCCTTGAGTCCGGAAACGACGCTGGCGCGCGGGTACGCGGTCTGCAGCCGTACGATCGATGGGAGTATCGTGACCGGCGCGGATCAGGTCTCCCTGGGCGAGCGCATCGCCGTGCGCCTGGCGCGGGGCCAGCTCGTGGGTGACGTGCTCGACCGATCCGACGGTGTATCGGGCGACGTAAAGGAGCGGTCCTATGCTGAGCAGCGAGAGTAACGAGCCACCCGCCAACTTTGAAGAGGCGTTCGGGCGGCTTCGAAAGTCCATCGAAGAGCTGGAGAGCGGGCCCCTCTCGTTGGACCAGGCGATTGCACGATACGAAGAGGGGGTCCGCCTGGCCAATCTGTGCAACGAGTTCCTCGATCGGGCGGAGCTTCGGATCGCCGAGGTGCTGCGCGAGACCGATCGAGAAGAGCGGTAGTCGTGGCCGCGGGTGCTTGAGAATCGACCGCTGGTCGCGGCGGTCGCAGCCTGGTTCCTGGCACAGCTCGTCAAGCTCCTCGCCGACCTGATCCGCACCGGGCGTATTGACCTGCGATACATGGTGAGCACGGGCGGAATGCCGAGCGCCCATTCCGCTCTCGTCACGAGCCTCGCGACCGCCATCGCACGGAGCGTGGGACTCAACTCGCCGCTCTTCGCGGTCTCCGCGGTCTTTGCCGCGATCGTGATGTACGACGCCGCTGGTCTACGTCAGGCGGTGAGCATCCAGGCGCGAATCCTCAACCGGATGCTGGACGAGATCTTCACGCAGCACGCTTTCAGCGAGCGCCGCCTTCGCGAGCTGATCGGGCACACACCGCTCGAAGTCTCGGCGGGTTTCGGGCTTGGCTTCATCGTCGGGATGGCCGTCACGCTTTAAGGCTCGGGGTCCTGATGCTCTGCGGGATCACCAGCCATGCGCCCAAGGAGTTCGACGTCGATGTCGTGAAGGCCAACCGTCACGACGCGCTGCAGCTCGACGGCGTATCCGAGGACGACCCAGTCGCCGCCGATGGGAACGAGCGCGCGGGGCGCCACGAGGATCTCCCCCGAGCCGGGTGGACGGGAGGCGGTGGCGAGCGGGATGGCCAGCGGCTCCTTCTCGACGATCGCGGACGCTATGGTGCGCAGCGCAGAAACGAACGCGTCGTCCGGTCCTGGCTCGACCAGTAGCGCGCGGACCAGGGGCTGAGTGGGGGCATGAAACGCGGGGATGAGCCGCGCGAGGGTCTCCCGAAGGGCAACGGTCGAGAGGTCGGGATTTGCGCAGGCGCCGCGCGCCACTTCTGCAATGACGACCGCGTCGCGGAGGTCTAGCTGTGGATGGTTCCCCGCTCCGGTGGCGAAGCGGTAGCCTCGCTGCCTGTGAAGGGGAAAACCAAGCTGTTCACGGATCACGACGAGATCGGCCTGGAGCTGGCGCTCGCTGAGGGAGAACTCCGCGGCGAGCTGGCTCCGACTCAGGCCTGGCTCCTGGTCGATGCGCTCGACGATGGCCCAGATGCGCTGCAGACGGTCCGAGAGGAGCCGTTTTCGATCCACGAGCGACCCTCGAACACGAGCGCGGTTGCGCTCGCTGGGTGAAGGTGCGATGCCCGTGCCAAGCCGATCGCTGGGAGAGGGGAGCAGGATCCTTGCGGCCGTGGTACGCCGGGAGGGATTCGAACCCTCGGCCTCAGCCTCCGCAGGGCTGCGCTCTAATCCGCTGAGCTACCGGCGCGGGACGGCTGAAGTATATCACAGGGGCCGGTGTGCCCCCGTTTGGGAGGGCGCCAAGAGGGGGCCGGGGCGCGAGCCATGCGAACCACGTGGCGAGGGAGGGCGCCGGTATAATTCGGAGGAGCTGGGCCGCTAGCTCAATTGGCAGAGCAGCTGACTCTTAATCAGCGGGTTCGGGGTTCGAGTCCCTGGCGGCTCACCATTCGTAGTTCGTCCGGTTCCCGCGAGATCCTGTCACAACGAATCATCGCTCGGGGGCCGGTCCGGCGCTCTGTAGTAACCGCTGTAGTAACTAGCCCAGCGAGCCGCGAATTTGGCGCTGGATTCGCTCGGCCGCGTCCGCGTCCAGGCCCTGCACCACGTGGCTGTAGAGGTTCAGGGTGATCCCCACTTGGCTGTGGCCCAGGCGCTCGGACGCCACCTTCGGATGGACGCCCGCCGCCAGCATCGCGGTCCCGGCGAAATGGCGGAGGTCGTGGAACCGGACCGACGACGGAAGGCCCGCGCAGGCCAGGGCGCGCTTGAAGGCGCGGTGGACATTCCGCGCGGAGAGGGGCGTCGAGCTCCGTCTGGGGGATCGTCCCGCCATCGACCCACCGCGCGGGGGATCGTACGCACCCCTCGCTGCAGCGCCCGCCGCGACCGGTCGAGCTCCAGCGCCAGGGCGCGCCGCGTCCGCGAAGGCCAGATGGGAGGAAGTGACATGGGAATGACAATGATCGCCTTGTCCGGCGGCCCACATGGTGGTGCTGGTATCCTGGTTTGGGGGCGTCGCGCGTGCAATCACTATGAGCGAATGGGCGAAGGTCTCGTTGACGGCTGCCTGGGCGAGGTGTACGCCGCGTTCTGGCAAGCGGCTTTAGGGGCGGGTGAAGAGAGTCTCGAGCTGCGGGAGCGCGCTCTCGTCAATTCGCCTTGGCGGAACGACGTGCAGGCGTATGAGCAGTGATCCCGCGTGCTTCTTCTGAACCCTGTGTGCGATCGCGAAGAGTTCTTCGGTCTCTTTAGGATCATCCCTATTGAGAAAGATCCAGAAGCCGATCTCCCGGTCATCGGCCCCCGAATAGGCAAGCCGCGCGACAGCTTCCCGCGACGAAACGGCCAGCGCGAATTGCACTGCCACGGCGACCGATGAGACTGGCACGCTGACCGGAAAGGAGGTGGGCGGGCTGGCGGTCGAAACCATGTGCACTGATCCCCCTTCCCTTCGATCATACGACGGGCAGGCCGTCCAAGCTAACCCATCTCAGGGTAGGTTGATGAATGTCCCAAACAGATTACGGGAGTCAAGATGAAATCTCAAGATAATTCCGACTTCGCGCTTGCCCACGTGCGAGATATTGGGCGGTCGCCTTCGTTCCCTTCGTGACGGCTTGGAGGAGGATGAACAACCGCCAGAACCAGCGCATCCTCGTTGGCCCTCATTTGCTGCGCGAGAAACTCGAGAAAGAGCCTTGCGTCATGGGGCACGGTTCCTATCGACGGATACCCGTCGATGTGGTGGTGAAGAATTGGTGACCCGTCGGTTGTCGCTATGGGCGTGTTCTCCACGATCCTCTGAAGCATCTCGCGATGGTTCGGCTGCGCCATTTCCCCCGCGAATTGATTCGATTCAGGCTCGAACGGGTGTGTCCGTAATGTGACACGCTACCCGCACGATCGGGTCTCAAAGGACCGCGCAGCGCCAAAGCTGGTTCTCCTAGCACCTATACTGGCGATTAGTGGCAGTTTCGGGTTCGGTACTTCGTGTTCGGCGGAGTGCCCTGGCGGCCTTTGGGCTTCGTCTGGGGCTCTTTCCTCTCGCGCCGGCATTCGCGCTCCTGGTCCTTTACGCCTTCGTCTACGTTCGCTTTGCGATTCGCCTGATGGCATTTCCATTCGGTTGGGACCAGGGCGAGGGCTACGACGCCTGGGGTGCCTGGCTGACGGCCCACGGTCAGCTTCCTTACAGCCAGAACGGGGCGTTTCCGTTCTTCTCGATCAACTATCCCCCAGTCTGGTCGCTTCTGGTCGCGCTCCCCGAGGCGATCGCGGGCCCCTCGCTCGCCCCTGCCCGGATCTTCTCGACTCTGATCGCGCTCGTGGACGTGGCCCTCATCGGGGCTGCGGCGTGGCGGCGGACCCGCTCGGGCACGCCGTACGCGTCGCCGCTCATCGCGGCGTGCTTGGCGGGCGGGTTTTTTCTCGCATCGCCGTATGTGTTTCACACAACGCCGCTCGCCCGTTTGAACAGCACGCTGACGCTCTTCACGCTCCTCGCGCTCACGTGCGCCGAGCGACCGACGCCTCGGCGAACCGTCCTGTGCACCGTGTTTCTCCTGGCGGGCATCTTCACAAAGCCCACAGGCCTGTTCGCCGCGGCGGCGTGTCTCGTCTGGCTCGTCGGAGCCCGGCCTCGGCTCGGCGTCATCGCCTCGTGCGCATTTGGGGTCACCACCCTCGCCCTCGTCGCGTCCCTGAATCTGCTCACCGGAGGCGCGTACTGGCTCAATGTCGTAACCGCGAACGCTGGCCAGTACGATCTCACGCTCCTGGGGCGCTACCTCGTCAACTTCGCCATTGTTCATCCGGTTGTCCTGGCCTTTGGCTGCACCGAGGCGTGGCGTGCGCTCCGGGGCCGCGCCTGGTCCCCGTGGCTTGCGGCTCTCGGAGCGAGCCTCGGCCAGGCGCTCCTGGTCGGACACGTCGGCGCAGGCGAGTCCTATTTCCTCGACTTCATCGCCGTGGCGTGCGTCCTGTCCGGCGCCGCCATCGCCCGCATTACCGCCTCGACGGATAGCTCGTGTGGCGGCATCGGCGTTCGCGGCTCTGCCCCACTGCGCCGGAGGGCAGGCGAGCTGCTCGCGGCCGGCGGCAGTCCGATCGTGCTCTTGGGCGCGCTGGTGCTCGTCCAGGCGCTCTTGATGGCCCACGGCCCGGTCAGTCGCCACGTCGACTTCTTGCCGGATCGCGGATTGCAGGGATGGATCCTCGGCCGTGAGCCGACGGCGGATGACCAAGACGCGGGCGAAGAGATCGTTCAGCTCGTTCGGTCCAGCCAAGGACCCGTCCTATTGGAAGAGCCGAGCTTTGCCATTGCCGCCGGCAAAGAGGTGGTCGCGAACGCGAGCCATCTTCGCGACCTGGATGAGGTGGGGCTTTGGGACGCCCAGGCGCTCGTCACGGATATCCGCGACCGGCGGTTCGGGATCATCGTGCTGAGTGCCCAGCGCTATCCCGCTTCCGTCCTTGAGGCAATCGGTCGCTCATACTACATTGCTCGCTCGCTTCGCATGGGCGCGGGAACATACTCCGTGTTCCTGCCCGGTGGGTGACGAGCCCGATCCGGCGGACAGTCCAGCGGCCCTCGGCGGCGATGTTGGATCTTGACGACCTGCGTCTACAGGCCGAGGACGCGGAAGGCTCGGACCGCCAGCTCGGTGTGATCGTCCCATAGCCCGACTGGCCCCGCTGGGCCAGCGCCCGCATCGTGAATATCCGCAACCACGACGCCGTCGACCAGGACGTGAAGGTCAGGTCCGTCGAGTTCGATCCGGTAGAGGTGCCAGCCGTCACCGGGGTCGAGAGGCAGGTTCGCGAGGAGCTGGGGGCTATTCGACCGGGCCGATAGCTGCGGGTTGTGCGCTCGGACAGAGAGCGTTGGCGGGCTATCGGCGCTACACATGTGCAGACCAATTTGGTACGCGCCGCCGGCCACCACGCCGAAGCTTCCGCACTGAGGACGACGCATGACCTGGACCTCCGCTTCGATGGCGTAGTTGGCGAGGCTAGGCGGCGGCGCGTAGGGAGCGGCGACCCAGTGGAGATTCCACAACCCACCCAGCCAGTTGGCGTCGCCGAAGTCGGACCCGTCGTTTTGGAGAAGCGCACCGGTGGACGACCAGCCCGCAGTGGCTGGCCAACCATTCAGCCCCGCCGTCCAATCGGCCTGGTAAATGATCGCCGCGTTTCCCTCGTCGACGAGGTCAGGCACCGTCGCACTCGAGGGTTCATCAGGGTTCACTCGGACCCCGGCGCTCGGCGGGCGGTTGTCGGTTATCGACGAGGCACCTCTGGGGCTCGACGCTGGCATCGAGGCCGGAGCGCGGCCCACGCCGAGATTCCAGAGGATCCCGGCGATGATCGCGACACCGAGCAGCGCACCGCCAGCCTTCAGCAGCATCGGCCCGAGACGCGATGCATTCCCGTGACCGACGAGATCCGTGTCAATCCGGCGAGGCAGCTCTGCGCGTTCGGCGCCTTCGTGCGACCGCGGTTCGATCGAACCTGTGCGCGTCGCATCCGATTCCACGCCCGCTGTCGGACGACGGTCGTGGGTCTCGGCGCCCACCTGCGAGCCAGGGACGGCCGCGAATTCTGGCGCGACGCGGCTTTCCGCCGGCCTCGGTTCGGGGTCAGACGGCGCCGCGGCTGGCGACCCCACGGGTTCACCGACTGCGATCGGCGAGCCAGACGCGCGCGGATCCGAAATCAGCAAAAATTCGTCCGTGTCGTCAGGATCAGACTGTCCGCCGAAATCGACCAACGTTTGATCGTCATCCACTTGTTCTTCCGGATGCAGATCGTGTTCTGGATTCTCAGGCATAAATGCGCCTCGCTCTGCCCGCCAAGATGCTGTTCCTCGTCACGATGAGCACCGAGTTTATCGGAAACGGGCTACAGGGTAGCGCCTATTCGCGAGCGTCCGCCACAACCGTTCGACTCGCGATAAAAGCGACACCAAAACGCGACTGTGGTGGCCCGGGGCGGCCCTGACGTTCGATGCTCCCGGACGGCGCGTGGGCTCTGATTTGCGCCGTTTGCTCGTTTCCGGGGGATTCTGCGCTAAGCTACGTCAGACCGGTCGTGCTCGCCGTCGGTCGTTTCACGGCGGTGTTCAGCGTCCGCGGAGGTTCGGAATGAGCGTCCCACAGCGCGCCGCGTTCGTCGGAACTGTCGTCATCGCGCTCCTGACAAGCTGCGCTCCGAGCCGTCCGGCGGCGCAGGCGCAGCCAACAGCGGCAGTCGCCGCGTCACCGAGGGCTGGGCACAACCGGGTCGTCGCTTCGATCATGGGTGAGCCAACGAGCATGGTCGCACGTACGAACACCACCCAGATCTCGCCGCCCGGCGCGGCCGTGCTGGAACAGCTCGCCAACTCGTCGTTGACCGAGATCAATGGCACGGGGGGCCTGCAACCGGTCCTCGCGGAGGCGGTACCCACCACCGACAACGGGCTCTGGAAACAGTTTCCCGATGGCCGGATGGAGACATCCTGGAAGATTCGCCCAAACGTCGTGTGGCAGGACGGGACGCCCTTGACCGCGGACGACTTCGTCTTCACCACGAAAGTGGATCAGGACAACACTCTGCCCATCGTGCGGCCGGCGGGCTATGCGTTCATCGAGCAGGTGACCGCCCCTGATCCGCAGACGGTGACCGTCACCTGGAAAAGGCCGTACATCGACGCCGATACGCTTTTCACCGAAGGTTTTGCGTCTCCCCTGCCCAAGCACCTGCTGGAGGATACGTTCACCAATGACAAGGAGCGTCTGCTGGCGCTCCCGTATTGGAGCCAGGAGTACGTTGGAACGGGCCCCTTCAAGGTGCGCGATTTCCAGTCGGGTAGCTCCATCGTGCTCGATGCGTTTGATCGCTACGTCCTGGGGCGGCCACTGATCGACGAGATGGAGATTCGCTTCATTCTCGACCTGAACACCCTGATGACCAATGTGCTGAGCGGCGCGATCGAGCTCACGCTCGGCCGCGGGTTCACGGTCGATCAGGCAATGCGCCTGCGCGACCAATGGAAGGATGGGCGGCTCGACTACGTGCTCCGCGCGTGGATCGTCGCGCACCCGCAGTTCATGAATCCGAACCCCGCGGTCGTCGACGACATCAAGTTCCGACAGGCGCTGATGTTCGGCACTGACCGGCAGCAATTGGTCGATACGATGCAGGGTGGCCTCAGCGAAATCGCCCATCTCTACCTTCCGCCCTCAGAGCCGGAGTACGCGGCGGTTGCCGACCGCGTCGTCCGTTACGAGTACGACCCGCAGCGCGCGACGCAGCTCATTCAGGATCTCGGATACACCAAGGGGGCGGATGGGATCTTCCGCGACAGGACGGGCGAGCGACTGGCCGTGGAGCTGCGATCGAACGGCGAGCGGATCACGGAAAACACCATCATTCCCCTTGCGGACATGTGGACGCGGCTCGGCGTGGCCACTGAGCCGATCCAAGTCCCACCGCAGAGGATCTCCGACCGAGAATATATGGCTACGTTTCCCGGCTTCCGCCTGATGCGGCAACCGAATGCCGCGAGTCAAGTATCGCGACTGCACAGCTCGCTGACGCCACTGCCGGAGAACCAATTTGTTGGCAGTAACTATGCGCGATACGTGGATCCGGCTTTCGATGCGCTGATCGACAGGTTCCTCACGACCATCCCTCGGCCCGAGCGCATTCAGGTTCTTGGCGACATCATGCGCGACATCTCGGTGAACTTGAACCTCATGGGAATGTTCTACGACGCGGATTTCACGTTCATCGGCAATCGACTCGATCACATCGGCGCGAGAGAAACCACGGCGTGGGACGTTCATAAATGGGAGGTCAAAGGCTAGGCGGACCGGTGCACGGTCGAAGCCGTAACGGGCCGGACCGGTCCGCTACGGCTTCCAGTCCCACCGGTAGATGTAGTCGAGGGGGGTGACCGTCGGGTGGCCCGCCCGGGGGACGACGCCGGTGAGATCCCCAGACCAGGCGATTACGGTCGGGGTCAAATAGTGCGTGATCCCGGGTAGCTGATCGAAGTATGTCTGGCCCATTCGGAGAATGATCTCGGCGCGCTCGCTCGGCTCCAGGGTCACGTCGAAGGTCGCCTTGAGCCGGTCATAATCAGGATTTTCCCATCCTCCATAATTCTGTCCCGTCCAGCGCTTCTCCGGCCGCGGGATCTCGTCGCTGGTCAACCTGGTGAGCGTCGTGCCGCTGCCAGTGAAGAGCGCCGGAAAAAGTGCTCGGGCCCCCGGCGTCAGAAGCTCCGCCTGGGTGTAGGCGCGGGAGAAGGCGTCGATGCCCGCGCGATGGAGGCTATCTACGAAGATCGCGTTCTCTCGCGCGTTGCTCGCTTGTTGAATGAATCCGAACTCGAACCGAAACGGGCTGCCATCCGGAGCCCGGAACAAACCGTTGGACCCCCGCGATAGGCCCGCGGTTTCCAGCAATTGCTGGGCCCGCTGTGGGTCATATCCGTAAGTCGGGATGGCCTTCTCCAACGCGGGCTGGAACGCCAGAGCAGTCGGCTCGACCGCCGACAGCGGGACGGGAACGATCTTTCCTTTTCCGAACGTGATCGCGTCCAGCGCCGAGGCGTTGTCGATGCTGTAGGCGATAGCCTTGCGAACTCGGGGGTCTCCGAGGAGGGCCGGATCCTGGTAGCCGGACCGAAATTGGAAGCTGGTGAACCGGGCGATCGTGGGCGCGTCGTCGACTGCCGGTCCTCGCGCTTGTCCGCCCGCCAGCTCTTCGATCGCTCGGGCGTCGTCGGGGCCGATAATGAAATCGGTGATAAAGTGGCCTTCACCAGACTGAAGCCAGGCGATTGCCGTGTTGGGGTCCTGGATGAAGGAAAGTCGCATCCTCTCGATCTTTGGTCGGCCAAGCACATACCCGTCAAAGGCGGACGCCTCGATCGACGATCCGGCCTCCAGGTGGTCCACCTTGTACGGGCCCAGCCCGACGTACTCGCTGACCCAGAACGGCAAGCCCGCGAACTGGACGGGATCCATCTCCTCGAAGCTCTGACCCAGGATCGTTCTCGGGAGGGGCGGGAACCCGGCCGGTCCAAGGATCGCCGCGTCGGGATAGGGTTGATTCCACGCGATGACCAGTGTTCGGGGATCGAGGGCGCGTACGTCTTCCATATAGCTGATCGGGGCACCACTCGTTCCGAAATCCGGTGTGCTGTACACGCGCCAAGAGAAGACGAAATCGTTGGCGGTGAGGGGATCACCGTTCTGCCACGTGAGATTTGGCTTCAGCCGATAGGTCGTCTCCATACGACCATCGGGAAACACGCGCCAGCTGTCCGTCGCGAGCTGCGGCAACTGCTCGGCCAGCAGAGGAACGGGCTCCCCCTGCTCATCGTAGCGGTCGAGGCTGGCGTTAAACGGAATGACAACGCTTCCTGCGGATCCGCTCCTCCCCTGGAGAGGCTTTCCCGCCAGACTCGTGACCTCTCGACCGATGATCACCACCGTCCGATTGGGTTTGGGCGACGTCGGCTGCGCTCCAAGGTCCCGCGTCTCCCGCGGGCTGGAGCAAGCCGCAATGACGGCGAGAAGAGCCAACGGTACGGAGCCGGAGATTCGATTGCCCACGGCGGCCCTCTTCTTCTTCTATTTGTAGCGGGTCCGGTTCCATCCTATACTGGTCGCACGGTGTAGTTCCATCCCAGACGGAAAGGAGCGCGCGATGTCATACGCCTTGGGGGACTTCAAAGGTGTTTGCGGGATGACGCCCGCCTTTTCCACTCCCGACGCGGGCAGCCTCACGGCGACCAACACGATCGCTGTCGACAATCTGCAGGCGGGGATCGATCGCATCATCAAAGATGGCATTGGATCGCTGACGACGACGGGCAGCTTCGGGCAATGCTACAACCTGTTCTGGGACGAATTTCAAACACTGGTGCGGGCAGCCATCGAAGCGGTGAATAAGCGCGTTCCGCTCATGCTGGGCGTTACGTCGGCGAACCCGCGTGAAACCTATCAGAAGATCAAGTTCGTGCGCGAGGCAGGTGGCGAAGGCGTGCTCATGGGCCTCCCATACTACGATGGGATGTCCGTACCCAAGATTATTGATTTCTACAAACAGATGTGTGAGCTGTTCCCCGATATCTCCTTCATGATTTACCACAACCCGCCGAACCACAAAGCCCACATTCCGGTGCGCGCCTTCCCTGAGCTGATAAAGAACCCGAATATCGTGTGCATGAAGGATAGTCATCGCACGCCAGCCGAGTTTCTCGCGCTCCACGACGTCATTGATGGCCACATCGCGCACATGGTGAACCAGGGGCAAATGTACCCGTACGTCATGATGGGCGCGGCGGGCTGCTGGTCGATCGACGCTTGGCGCGGTCCGTGGCCGATCATCCGGCTCTATCAGGCGTGCGTCGAGGGCGACACGGAGACCGCGCGGCGCATCTCGCGCGAGCTGCGTGGCGAAGGCGGCGAGGATCGCGTGCCGGCGATGCTGCCCGACGTTCAGGGGCAAGACGTGCAGGCGCTCACCGGCTACATCCAGCCGGGGCCGTATCGACCGCCCCACTCCCTTGGTCCACAGGATCCGACCGGGGAGCGCGCGCGGAAAACGGCTGAGCGATGGAACCAGCTCTGCGAGAAGTATCGACCAGAGGTTGAGGCGCGACGAGCGGCGCTCGTGTAGTTATCGGCGGATCTCGGCAAGGCGAGCCGCGAGGTCCGGGGGAAGATCATGGCGCAGTAGGTCGGCGGCGGTTTTGTATGGCGAGTCCGCGCGGACGGAGCAGATGGGCGTGTTACCCAGGGCGCTGCCGATCCAGCTGAATTTGCGGGCGTCGAACTGCACGCCGTCCGCCGCCGTGATCTGATTGAGCACCTGCTGTTCGTTGAAGGTCCCAATGGTCAGCCCATCTGGCTTGGCTGCGTTGTAGAGAAAGTTCGCAGCGACAAGGCTTCCGGCGCCGTCCATGTTCTGGACGACGACAGTTGGGCTCCCGGCCAAATGGTCGGGGAGGTGCCGAGCCAGGAGCCTCGCAACCTGGTCGAATCCACCGCCGGGCCCGTATCCAACGATGATCGTGAGCGTCTTTCCAGCGTAGAAATCGGAAGGGGACAGGGCGGATACTTCCGGGGCCGGCGCCGCGCCCATGGATCCGCTGCGCGGGCTGCAGGCGACGGCGGCGCACAGGAGGACCATGAACGCCAAGGGGGACGACGCGATCGATCGTATGATTGGCTGCATCCAGCCCACCTCCGATGAGCCGAAGGATGCTCGACGGTTGAGACCCTGTTGTCGAGCCCTACGTTCGGATGTCCCACTCATAGGCGTTCCAGGCTTGCGGGGAGCGAACATTTCCATGCGGCGGCCCCATGTTGGCGACCTTGTTCGCGATGAGATAGGGGTCCGCTTCATAGATGATCCCGAGTACGAGGAGCTGGTCCGTCATCATGTGAACGATCTGTCCGAGCACCGCGGTCCGCTCGTCATTCGGGCTCGTTGAAAAGAAACGGTCGAGGAGCCCGTCCCATTCGGCGTTCTTGTAGTTCATGTAGTTGCTGCCCACGTAGTTGTTCTCCGGCAGCCGCATCTGTGAGCTGTGAAAGATGACGAGGCGCGTGGGATCGGTCGGGTTGCGAATCACCTCGAAGCCCGGAAAGGTTGCTCGGATCTGCGGCGTTTGGGCCTGCGCGCGGTTCAGCACGAGGGTGGAAGTCTCGACACCGGCGCGCTGCCAGTAGTCGGCCACCGGGTACAGCGTCTTCATGTGGAAGTCGAATCCGTCGTTCGTGCGCGCTTCAACGCTGAGCCGCTGGCCCGCGGGGTCGTGGAAGAAGTTCTCGACGGTGGGAACCGATTCGGCTAAATATGGCCGGACCGTGCCACTCGGATCGACCATTCCGAGTCGCGAGTTGACCAACTCCTCCAGCTCCTCCGCGCCTGGCGCCTGGCCCGTCCCGCCCGAAACCGTCACCTTCATGATGGGAGACACGGGCGTGCCGCGAATTCCCACGACGATCCGCTTCACCCCCGACGCCTGAGGAGGCGCATTACCAACGCCGGTGGGCCCGCTTATCGGCTGAGTCGCCGGCGCAACGCAGCTCAGCAAGAGCGTCGCGATCAGCGGAAGCACGATGAGCCCGGGCCGACCTGTCCTCGCGAACGCAGAGGCGGGTCCGACCGAGGGATGTCTGAGCGACGGCGCGACCGCGGCGTCGCGATTCCGACGCGCAAAGACGTCCAATACCATGGTCGCCTCCTCAACCACGGGTTCGTTGATCACGAGCCATTCCATCGCTGACACAAGCGCCTGTCGACGTCCATCATCGTCGCTTGGGGAGTCCTCGTCACCGAAGCGAAGCGGGCTCA
Organism: Chloroflexota bacterium; assembly: GCA_035652535.1. Lineage (NCBI taxonomy): Bacteria > Bacillati > Chloroflexota > Chloroflexota bacterium. Next base: position 8,603 of record DASRDP010000086.1, on the reverse strand, counting down.
GCCCCACATGCGCTCGGCAACCCGCGTCACCAGGCGCAATTTCCGCTTTTGGTCGTCGATGGTGAGGGCGTTCCCGATCACGGACGTCCCAAACCCGCACTGCGGACTCAACGCGAGACGCTCCAGCGGGACGAAGCGGCTCGCGTCGCGAATCCGTTCAGCCAGGTGCTCGACGCGTTCGAGGGTCGGGCGCTTGGTCGTCACGAGACCCAGCACCACCATCTTGTCTTCCGGGATGAACCGGAGCGGATCGAAAGTGCCCGAGCGCGGGTCGTCGTACTCGAGGAGAAGTCGATGAGCGTGGGTGTGTCGAAAGATTGGCTCCGCGATCAGGTCGTAGCCGCCTTCAGCCAGCCATCGGCTCCCCTGATTGCCGCGACAGACGTGCAGTCCGAACGTGATTGATGGATGACCGCCCATGACGGCGTTATCCATCTCGATGCCCTGTCCGAGCCAGCGGTCGAGACTCCAGCCCTGCTGTTCGTAGAAGGCGCGCGTCGTGGGATCCAGGAGTAACGGGTAGTGAGGCGCATCGATCTGGATGTACGTGGCGCCGAGCCGGACGAGCTCGCTCACCTCTTCGCGGAGAAGGTCGACGACGTCGGCCAGGAAGGAATCGAGCGTCGGGTATGCTTCTCGGGAGCGCTCGGCAGACCAAAAGTTGGCCCAAAGGCTCGGGCTTGGAAGTGTGACTTTGGCAATGCGCCGCGTGCGGGCACGAAGGTAGGTGAACTCCTCCGCCGAGAGGTGACGCTTCCGCCGAAGGGTACCGATCACGCCGAGGTCCGGGGGCCGTGCGCGCCGGAGATCGCCGACCGCGGCGTCGCCGTGCCACTCCCCCCAGAGAAAGGCGTCCAGGTCCCAGGCGCCGAAACCCTCAACCGCTTCGGGGAGTTGGCTCTGAAAGGACAGACGGCGCATCTCGCCGTCGGTGACGATCGGCAGGCCAGCGTCTTCTTGTAGGGCGATGGCTTCGTCCACCGCGCGGTCTTCGGCCGCCTTGAACTCGGCGGCAGAGATCCGCCCGGCCGCGTAATCGGCGCGGGCTTGCAGGAGCGTGGCGGGTCGCAGCAGGCTGCCAACGACGTCAGTATGGCTCGTGATCATGGCGGGCGACGTCGCATCGTTCCCCTGGATTCGAATCTGGGTTCCCGCCCCGGTCGCTCCCTCCAGCGGTAGTCCGCGGCTCCGTGGCGCCGACCTTGGCCCGAGTATATCGTGCGTCCCGACAGCCGGCCGCGTTTTGACCTTCGAGGTCTCGATGGGTATCGTGGTAAAGGAAACCATGGAGGTGCAGCCATGATCCAAACGGCGCTCAAAGTCACCGGCATCGACCACGTCGTGCTTTACGTCAGCGACCTTACCCGATCGAAGCGTTTCTACATGGATCTCCTGGGAATGGAGATTGCCCATGAGACGGAACACCAGTGTTTCCTTCATTGCGGGGGCGGGCAGCAGGTCGCGTTGTTCGAGGCGAAAGCGTACGGGGCGACCGTAGGCGCCAACACCGAGATGAACCACATGGCGATGCGGCTCGCCTCGGGCGAGTACCGGGAGGTGAAGGCTCGGCTCGAGGCCGAAGGGCTCACGGTCACCGGCCGCCGGGCCGATCCCAACTGCCTCTATTTCAGCGACCCGGATGGCCACAGGCTCCAGGTCCTCACCCCGGCCGAGCAGGAGCAGCAACACTGAGGGGACGGGCGGCACCGGTACCGTTCCGGAGAAGGCCCCGCGCCCGATGAGCGCAAGGCCGTTTGAGGCGCCAGACCCGTTCGTGTTTCGGGCGATCTGGGGAATTCCCGCGTCCGGAGCGGAGGGGTTCAATCTTCTGGTCGCGAGGCAGATGCTTTGGCTGCACCGGGCCGCGCCTGCCATTCGATCGCTGCTCTTCACGGAACGAGACCAGCCGATCTGCCCCTCATGTGGCGAAGTCGTTGAGCCGGGAGCGCCCTCGGTCATCTGCGTCGCGCTGTTGGCGGATCGGGCGCTGCAGGACCAGCTTCGGCGCGATGTCGCGGCCTTCGCCATCAGGGAGCCGGACGCCCTCGAGGCCTGGTGGCTCATGCACGGCGACTGTCGAGACCACTTGACGCGCGGAGAGGTGCGGGTCTGGAATCAGCGGCTGGAGCTGGCGCTCCGGGCATGCACGCGGTCCAACTAGGGGGCGTCGTCGCGCGAAGGCCGCCGCGGGGCCGACCGCCTTCGATGGTTGCGGGCAGCCGTCCGCCCTGAAGGGCGGGCCCGGGACGGCGTGTTGGCAGCCGCCCTGAAGGGCGGACCCGGGACGGCGTGTTGGCAGCCGCCCTGAAGGGCGGGTGCGGAGGTGGCGTGTTGGCAGCCGCCCTGGGGAGCGAGTCCTACACGGTAAGCCGCGACGCGGTGGATGCCAATCGTTCGCCGGTCGTCGGCATCGGACGGGCCCACGAGAGGCGATGCAGGGTCAGAAAGGCGACCATGAGGCCCGTGGTCCCGTAGAGCGCCCGAACCCACCACTCGCCCCCGTCGGTTCCGGACAGAATGCCGTGGAGCAGGGCGAGGAGATAGGCGCCGAAGGACGAGTAGTGGATCATCCGCCAGGCTCGCTGGCCGATGAGCGGTCGCACCTGGAAGCTCGCCGTGAGGACGACGAGTACGTACAGGGCAATCACACCGAGGCCCGTCCAGACGGGGCGGTACGGCGAGGCGAACGGCACCAGCAGCTGTTCAACCGTGAAGCCAATGTAATGATCCGCGAGCAGTGATCCGACGTGAAGCGCCAGCATGCCCAACCCGAACACCGCGGTGAACTGGTGGAGATCGAATGTCTGCCATCGCGCGATGAGGCGGTCGAGCGCGCGAGAATGGAGCCCGAGCCCCAGCGCCACCGTGACGAAGAGGAGCAGATAGGCGCTGAGGCCGGCGGCTCGGGCGAGGTACCAGAACACGTGGGTCGGCTCGGACCCAGCAGGCGGCGTGGCGGGCGCGAACTGTCTGGGAGGGAGCGGAGTCGGCTGGGCCCGGAATCGGACGCCGCGGCGCTCCTCGCGATCGTCTCGCTCCCTCATCCGTGGGGTGGCTCCGTTGTCGGTCGCCTCTGGGATGGGTCCCGGGCGTTGATCGACGGCCACGACCGCGGCGGCGCGCGCTCGAGGCGGCCCGAGCGCGACGACCGCCAGCATAACCAGGATGGCAACCGCGGGCCTACGCGGCACCGACCACCTCGGCCAAGCCGGATGAGGGCAGAATCCCCGCGTGTTCGATCACCAGCATCCCCTCCACGTCCGTCTCCCGTTCCAGGAAGGCAAGCCCTTCGGCCGGCCCGAGCAAGAGCGCAACCTTGGCGCACACTTCTGCGAGGGTCGCCGAGTTAGCGAGGACGGTCGCGGCCACCACGCTGGTCTCCGCCGGCAAGCCCGTGCGTGGGTCGATCAGGTGGTGCTGCGGCTGCCCGTCCATTTGCCAGCGGCGACGCATTGTGCTGGACGTCGCGACCGCCCGATTGGAGATGGCAAGGGTCAAAAGGTCCCGGTCGTGCGCGAAGGGATCTTGGACGCCAACCGTCCACGGGGACCCGTCGGCCTGCGTTCCACCGAGGCGCATGTCGCCGCCGGCGTCGACGGCGAAGCCATCGAAGGACGAGAGGATTTCTGCGGCCCGATCGATGGTCCAACCCTTGCCGATGCCGCCCAGGTCGAGTCCGCAGCCACGAGGCAGAGTTATGGTGCCGCGCGACGGATCGAGCCGCACGTCCTGCCACGCGCGTCGCCGGTTGAAGGCGGGCATCGGCGAGCGCGTTGCGGGCGTTTGGGCAGGTATCAGCTCAAAGGATCGATCGTAGCCGGCCCGAATCAATGCTCCCAGGATGGTCGGATCGAACAGCCCATCCGTCGATCGCGCGGCCCCGACGGCGGCTTCGACGACAGAGAACAGCACGGCCGAAGCGCTGAAGGACGTCTCCGGTGACTCGTTCAACCGTGCCAGCTCACTGTCGGGCCGAAATCGAGTCAAACGCGCCTCGACCTCTCGAAAGAGGGACTCGACGCCTTCGAGGGCCTGGCGGGCGGCTGCTGCTCTGCGCCGGTCCGCCACCACGATCGCCGTGACGTCGGTACTCATAGCGAAAAAGGTTCGTGCGAATTCTCGCACCTTGGCTCCGATCCTAGGAGGCGCGCGTTCTGAGGCGCGGCGGGCTGGCCGATTGGGACTGGGCCGGCGGTATCGCGAGCCGACCACCGACGGGCGCCGCGGCGCTGGACCTCGCCGGCGCGACGACGGGCTGCGTTGCGCTCGCACCGGTCGATGGCTGCAGATGGGCGACGGCGATGAGGAAACCGGTCGTCGTGAGCGCGGTGGCGGTGGCCACAATCCACCGAGCGCGGGTCCTCCCGTTCTTTGGTCTCGCCATCGGTCACTCCGTGTCTGGGTCGGTTCCACGCCCGCGGCGCGGCTACGATGAATCGTACCGAGCGCCTATTGAGCATCTGTTAGAAGACAATCAACAAATCACGCAATGGGTGCTCGCGCGTTGACCGTGACGAACGGTCGAGCCTATGATCAGCTCCTGAACCAGACAACGCGGGCCAACCCGGACAATTTGGCGCTTCAGCCCATGCAGGTCACGTTGAGTCGCTCCGATCTGGTGACCTTCGCGTGAGAAGCTCCCGCGAGTGGGTGTGGTGGCGGGATGGATCGGTGGGGAGGGACGCATGCTGTCGAAGGAAGAGAACGAGCTGATCACCAGCGTCGCACCCGGTACCCCCGGTGGCGACCTGTTTCGTCGATTCTGGCACCCCGTGGGCCTGCTGCTGGACGTGTCGGCCGAATCGCCCACGAAGTTCGTGCGCATACTCGGGGAAGACCTCGTGCTCTTCCGGGATCGGAGCGGCAGGGTCGGCCTCATTGCCGACCACTGCTCGCATCGAGGAGCCTCGCTGCTGTACGGGCGTGTGGAGGAGCGAGGCATCGCCTGCGCGTATCATGGCTGGCTCTACGACGCGCAGGGAAACTGCCTCGAGACGCCGGCGGAGCCGGCGGACAGCAAGTTCCATCTGACGGTGAAGCATCGCGCATACCCGGTCCGGGAGCGCTACGGACTCTACTGGACGTACATGGGCCCCGAGCCCGCGCCTGCCATGCCACGCATCGACATCCTCGAGGACTATCGCGTCTGGGCAGTGGGCGTCGTGCCCCAGCAAGACTGCAACTGGCTGCAAATCATGGAGAACAATATCGACCAGGCCCACGTCTTTATCCTGCATCAGGACACGTCGGGACGCGCCGAGCCCGTGGAGAGCACGACGCGTGGTCTCATCGACAAGCTCGAGATGATCGACTACCGGGAGGAGCCGCTCGGCATCATCCGCAAGCAGGTATTGAAGAACGGGTACGTCGAAACGGATCTCTACATGTTCCCGAACATGCAGCGGGTGCTGAATCACATCTCCATTAAGGTGCCCATCGACACGACCCATACGAGGAACTTCCGCATCTTCGCGGACGTCGCAGGTGGCTCAGTCGCGGACAATGGGGCGTCAAGCGAGCCGATCCAGTACTTTCTCGAATCGATGGACGACGCGAAGAGCCCGCCCGACGCCGTGTACCCATCCGCGCATTATCGGATGGACCAGCTTCGCTTCCAGGATTTCATGGTGATGGAGACGCAGGGTCCCATCAGCGCCCGCGAGAACGAGCACCTGGCGACGACCGATCGTGGTGTCGCCCTACTGCGCACGATCCTCAAGCGGGAGATCCTCAGCCTCCACGAGGGAGCGGATCCCAAGGGGGTGGTCCGGGACCCGGACTTTGTTATCCGAACCCATACGGAGACGCTGCACGATGATCGGCGCTCCCGCTGGGTCCGGCCCTCCGGCGTCCGCATCCATGCAGAGCCGCAGTCCGACGGGGTGCGATAGCAGACGGGCGGGCTCGCCTACTCCACGTACTCCCGGAACTGTCGCATGAAGGGGACCGTCGTCCGCAGCTTGCGAATCGCCTCGGATTCGATCTGGCGCGCACGCTCACGGCTGATGTCCAGCTCTTCCCCGACCTCGCCGAGGGTGCGCACCTGGCCATCCTCGAGACCAAACCGCATCCGGAGGACCTGGGCCTCACGGGGGGTCAGGTGGCGCCGGAGCGCCTCGTCGAGCATGTCCGAGAGCACTTCCTCTTCGGCCACTTCGGCCGGGGCGCGCGCGGCCGCGTCGGCGATGAGATCGGCGAGGGTCGATTCCTCCTCCTCGCCGACTGGCGTCTCGAGGGAGATCGGAACCTTGGCGGCCCGGAACGCCTCGCGCACCTTCTCGGGTTCGAGGCCCAGGCGATCGCCGATCTCGACGGGCGTCGGCTCGCGCCCGTACTCCTGATGCAGCTCGCGGGCCGTGTTGTAGAGGCGCGTGAGCTGCTCGATGATGTGCACGGGGAGGCGAATCGTGCGCGCCTGGTCGGCCACCGCCCGGCTGATCGCCTGGCGAATCCACCAGTATGCGTACGTCGAAAAGCGGAAACCGCGCCGCCAGTCGTACTTTTCCACGCCTCGCTGGAGGCCGATATTGCCCTCCTGGATCAGGTCCAGGAAGAGGAGCCCGCGCCCCATGTACTTCCGAGCGACGGAAACGACAAGACGGAGGTTTGACTCAACGAGGCGCTTGCGGGCAGCCTCACCAATGCGAATGGTCTCTTCGAGCGCCTCTCGCTCGTCCGGGGCGACCGAGCCCTCGGCGAGGCGTGCCTTTGCTTCCTCCCCCGCCTCGCGCTGCTTCGCCAGCTCGACCTCTTCCTCGGCGGTGAGGAGGGGGCGCTGGCTGATCTCGCGCAGGTACAGCGCGGCCGGACTATCCGGCGCCAGCTCTTCGGCGGGAGTGGGCGTTGGCGAGACGGCGAATGCACCCGGCCCCTCGTCGGAGAGAATCTCGATGTCCTCCCAGGGGTCGCGAGTGCCATCAACAAGCTCTATTCCAGATTCTCGTACCAGTTTGGTTGCCTCATCCAAATCGATTGGCGAGCCGCTTGCGCGATTAATCGACTCTTCCAAGGTCATCAATCCGCGCCGCTTTGCTCGTCTTGCGAACTCCGCGTGGTCGCGAGCGTTCTCATTGCGCTTTCTCTGGCGTGCAGAAAAGTACGAAAACGACCCGATACCATCATAATGATACCAGGATTCGCGACAAATGGCTTCAATTCGCTCGACACGCGGCGCGCCCCCCTACCATCTCAAGCTCCATCCAACCACCGGCGAGCAACATCAGAGCGCCCATTCCGCGAAGAAGATCTTTCGAAGCCGATCGAGATCGTCTTCGGCCATCGCGGGCCCGGACCCCTTGGACGCGATCGCGACGAGCTGTTCATCGGCCGCTCGCAACCGGGACGCCAACACCCGCGCCAGGTTGGCAACTAGACGGTACGCCGGCAGCGATCCCGTGTCCAGCAGTTCGCGAAACCGGCTGTCCGGGAATCGCAGGAGGCGAACCTGCTCGCTGGCGCGCGCCGTGGCGGAGTGTCTTCCATCGATTAAGAGGCTCGTCTCTCCGATGATGGCGCCCTGGCCAAGGTGCGCCAGGAACCTCTCATCATTCTGAGGTCCTCGGGAAAAGAGGTCAATTCCTCCAGAGATCAGCACATAAAACGCGTCGGCGGCTTCGTCTTCAGAGAAGAGCGCTTCCCCCGCCCCCAGCTCGATGGAGTCAGCCATCGCCAGGAGCTGCGACAACTCCTGCGGCGGGATTCCTGCGAAGACGGGTATCGCGCTGATGACTCGACCGTCGACCTCGGATCGCATCTCCCTATACTCCCTGCAAAACGGCCGCGCGTCCAACGCGGCCGATCGCGATGATATAGCTGGCCGTGCGCAGATCAAGGTGACGGTCCGATGCAAGGGCGGCAACAGCGCGGTATGCCCCGCGCATCGTTTCGCTCAGGTGCTCATAGACCTGCTCGATCGTCCACTTCACGTGCTGCAGGTTCTGCACCCATTCGAGATATGAAACGGAAACGCCGCCCGCGTTAGCGAGGATGTCCGGCACGACGAGAATCCCACGGTCGGCGAAGACGCGATCGGCGTCTGGCATCGTTGGGCCGTTCGCCGCCTCAACGACCATCGAAGCCCGCACAGTCCGCGCCGCCGCCTCGTCGAACACGTCGCCGAGGGCCGCGGGGATGAGCACGTCGCACTCCGACGCGAGCAGCTCCGCGTTGGTGATGCGATCCGCGCCCGCAAATTCGGTAAACGACTTGCGCTGGCGCGCGTGCGCCAGGAGCTTCGGCACGTCGAGTCCCTCCGGGTCCAAAAGTCCGCCCGAGATATCGCTCGCCGCGATAACCCTGCCTCCGCGCTCGTGCAGGGCGCGCGCGGTGTTCGATCCGACGTTCCCAAACCCTTGAACGGCAAAGGTGCAGTCCGCGATGGTCCGACCGGACGCCTTGAGCGCTTCGTCGATCACGTGGACCACACCCAGGCCGGTCGCCTCTTCACGGCCGGCTGAGCCGTGTAGCTCAACGGGTTTGCCGGTGACGACGGCGGGATTGAATCCGTGGATCTTGGCATATTCGCTCATGATCCACGCCATCACTTCAGCGTTCGTGTTCACGTCGGGAGCGGGGATATCGAGCTGCGGCCCGATGACGTCGTG